>NZ_JBEXDT010000062.1:0-58310 GCF_040605905.1 Nonomuraea sp. NPDC005501
TTTCGCTGCCTGCACCCATCGGACGCCTCTTCCGCACGTGTTTCCGGGTTATCCCCACTGGTGCCATTGCTCACGCACGTGTACTGCTGTCAGCGCCCTGGCAGCCGCCTCGGGGTGGCGTGCCAGCCACGCCAGCGCGGTGGCGCGCACCGACTTCAGCCGGGCCAGCCACTCGGCCATCAGCACGGCGATCTCCGGGGCGGCGAGCGGAAGCAGCGCCGGAGCGATCGCGCCGGGGTTGCGCCGGGCGCCGGCCAGCACAGGGGGCAGCGCTGCCACCTCGAACCTGGCCACCACCTTCGGCATCCACTCGGAGGCTCCCCACAGGTCGGCCGGGTCCCACTTCGCGACCAACGGTCCGGCCAGCTTCTCGGGCCCGGAGACGAACAGGGCGATCTCGTCGTACCAGTGGCTCGTCCGGCCGTCGGCGATCCCGCCGGCGATCTCTTCCCAGTTCCGGTGCCACGGGCGATCCCACGAGTCCTGCCCCGGCCGGGCGGAACGCCAGTTGTCCCGCTCGCCCGGCCCCCACACCACGGCCGGCTCATCGGCACACACGAGGCCACTCACCACGACCGGCTTGCGGACCGTACGCGGACGGGTCCACGGCGGGCTGATCAGCACCTCGGGCAGGGCTTCGAGCGGAGCGGTGGCGACGGTCGCGGCGGACGCGATCTTGCTGATCCGCTCAGCGGCGGCATCACCGACGCTCGTGAGGACTTCGGCCACCAGGTCGGGATGGGCCAGCACGTGGGCGCGCAGCAGCAGGTCCGCGACCTTGCCGTCGCAGGTGGCCAGCATCCGCATCGCCCGGCGCGGGAACAGGGCCGCCGCGCGCAGGAGCGCCGGCTGGGTGTACCTGTGCTCGATCCGGTCGAGGAGTGCCCGCATCGCCGCGTCGGCCGGCAGCTCGGCGAGCACTCCCAGGAGCCGCCGCTCGCTCTCCGCGTCGTAGAGCTTGTCGAACCAGCCGGCCAGCACCGGCACGGCCGCGTCGCCCATGCCGTCCACGAGGGTGGCGGGCAGAGCCAGGGAGCTCATCACGAAGTAGCCCTGCACGTGGCCCACGATGAGCGCCGCGTGCTCCGGCGTGCTGATCGCGGCGACCAGATTGTGGGCGAGCCCCGGATTGACCTGGCTCACCTCGGCGCAGTCGGCCGCGACCCAGTCGGCCTCGGTCGGCGCCAGGTAGGAAGCCGCCACCCGATGGTGGAGCCCGCCTTCACGGCTCACCGCCAGCGCCGCGACGACCTCGGCGTACTCGGCGTCCGACGCGGCCGCGAGGGCGGCACGGACCCGCCTGGTGAGCTCTGACCGATTCCAGCCGAACCAGTGGTTGTGGGGTTCATGGGGAGCCAGCCGCCGGACCGGCCGGGTGTCCCCGCCGGCATCCCAGTGCAGCGAGGCCAGCTCGGTCACGGCCGTCGCCGCGAACACCAGGCCATGTTCGAGCAGCCAGACTTCGGCGAACAGGGGCAGTAACGTCCGGTCCGCCCATGGCAGGAAACCGGTCATCGCCTCGGCGACCACGGCGGCGCCCAGCGGCGTGGCGGTGGGCTCCCCGGCCAGGTATGCGGCGCCCGCGGCGGCGATCTCCGGGTCGGGACACTTCGCCAGCGAGTCGAGGATCGACTGGCGACGCTCGTCCAGCCTGGCGGCGAGTTCCTTGGGCGCGCCCCCGTCCAGCGCTCTCGCGGGGACCTGCGCACCGCCCCGCCGCGGATGAAGAGTGCGCAGCCAGGCGGCCGGCATCGTCAGCCGGTCCTCGTCCTCGACGCTGCCGCTCGCCGCTGTGCTCATGCCGGTACCTCCGCGCTGTGTTCGAGTAGGGCTGGTCGTTCAGGCGACGGGGTGACCACGCCATCGCCGACGCCTCATCCGTGATCGTCAGCGGCGAGTATTGCGGGCAAGACCGACAAACTCGCGCACACCGCATGCCCGACGGCCGCACGGCGGCGTGGCCCCCTCCGCCCGGAGAGCCGCCCATCGGCCAAAGGGCGCCCAGACGATGCCATCCCCATGGGATGATTTCCGGGCTGGATCAGGATGACGCGAGTCATGATGGGTGGCGGAATGTCCGACGAGAGGGCCGAGCCCGGCCACGGCCGCAATCCGCGCAGGCTGAGCGAGGAGAACGTCGCCCTGCGACTCGCCTGGGAGATGCGCCAGCGGGGCTGGTCCCAGGAGCGGATGGCGCAGGAGCTGACGAACGCCGACTGCCCCACGCACCAGTCGGCGATCTCGAAGATCGTCAACTCCAAGCCGGACGGAAGCCGCCGGGCGATCAGCCTCGACGAAGCGATCGCCATGGCCAAGGTGTTCGGGATTCCCCTGGAAGAGCTTCCGCTGCCCCCGGAAGGAGCCCAGGGCCGAGATCTGCACGAGCTGAGCCGGGCCGTCACCCAAGAAGGACGCGATGCCCGCGAGCAGTACGCGCGATTCGTCCTGGCCTGGGCCCGCCTGCGCCACCGCCTCAGCCGGCAGGACGACCAGACGGCCTACAGAGACTTCCTGAGTACGAGAAGAGTCGACGCCGACAGGACGAGCAAGGCGATCGAGACCTGGCTCGACGCGGACTCGTGGCGGGACGCGACGGCCGCGTACGACGTGCTCGAACGAACCCTGCAGACGATGGGCACCGGCCGGGACCTGACTCCGCCCAGGCAGGAGCGCCGCTGGCGACACAGCGTCGTGGCCGACCTCCTGCGCCTGCGTGACCTGTTCGGCAGGAGAATCCCCGGCAGCCAGGTGCGGGCGGTGCCGGAGCTCATCCAGGACGCCGCGGATGTCCTGATCCGGTCAAGGATGGTCGAGGCTGCCATCCCGGTCATCGACTCCTGTGAACAAGGCCAGGCGCACGCCACCGAAGACGTCGTGGCCGAGATCGACACGAGACTCCAGCAGGTCATCGACCGAGAGCCCCGGGACCGGCTGGACTACCTCGAAAGCCTGGCAGCACGCATCGGACTGCGCTGGAAAGGCAGCCAGACCAAGCCGGACCAGGAAGAACTGGCCGCTCAGCTGGGAGCGAGCCCGGAGGACTACATGGACGCCAAGAAGATCGGCGGCATCTACCGCGGCATAGGAAGTGAGGTGAGCCGTAGATGACCGGTGTCACCTGTCGCGGGTCCTGAGGGGGCGGCGGCACGAGCGCGGCAGGAACCTGTTCACCTGTCGCCCTGTCGGCGCACCATCTCGGTGATCCAGATGGGCGCGAACGGGGACGTGCAGTTCGGAGGAGTCGGGTAGTCCTTGAGCACCTCCAGGCGCTCACCGATGTCGATGGCGCGGGCGCGGTGCTCGGCGTGCTCGATCCCGATCTGAGCCAGGCAGTTGTTCATCGCCCACTGCAGGCGAGCCGGGGCGTCTCTCATCTCCGCCTCGATGACGTCCAGCAGTCCCGCCAGGTCGAGGCCCTCGGGCCTCTTGGCCACGCGTTCGGCGGTCAGCGCCCAGCCGGCACTCGCGACCACCGGATCCGGATCGGCGGACCAGGCCAGGCGCAGCTCCTCGGAGTGCGGGTTCTTCTTCACCACGTAGTTCACGAGCCAGTCGTGCACCTTGGGGGTGCGCGCCTCGCGCACCATGACGTCCAACTCGTCACGCTCGAACGCCTTCGGGCGGCAGATCAGGATCGCCAGCAGTCTCGCTGCGGTGTCAGTCGTCTGCCAGAGCCGGCGCGCGAGTTCCTGCTGCGTCTTCAGCCGCTTCGCGAGCGCGCGCAGCTTGCCGAGGTTCACACCGTGATCGTCACCGTGTTTCTCGTTCACCTCGCGGGTCCTCGGGTCCTCGATCGCGGCCAGCTCGGCCATCACCTCGGCTACCGTCGTCTCAGTCACCTCAGCCTCTTACCCATCAGGTGGATCACCGGCGCGGCGGGTGCCGTCCGGTGGGGCCGATGGTGCGCGGCGAGGAGCGACGCCCATGCCATCGCGAGGGCGATCGCGAGGGCGAAGGCGACGTTGGCGGGGCGGGATCCCTGCAGGGCGAAGATCAGGCTCCAGGTGACGAGGAAGGCCGCGCCGGTCACGCCGCTGAAGGCCGCCCAACCGGTACGGCCGGCCGCGACGAACCGCCGGGCGAGGACGAAGCACGCGGCGACGAGCGCGAGGAAGGCGATCGCGGAGACCAGCAGGTGCACCGCCGCGTGCCAGCTCATCATGGTCGGAAGGCCCCTCGGAGTGCCCGGCGGGAAGCCGTCGGCCGGGTCGGCGGAGAAAGCGGCCGCCGCCGGCATCCCGGCACCGAAGGCACCGATCAACCGTGGCCCCCACGTGCCTCCCGGACCCGCTGACGGGCCGAGGACCCGGTGCAGCCCGATCGCACCCGCCACGAACAGCAGACCGCTGACCACGAAGTTGGCGATCTGGATCCAGCCTTCGTCACCGTTGCTCAGCATGCTGGCCGGGTGCCGGCTGATGTCGAATCCCTCCCTGGTGAGCAGCTGCAGGACGACCACGACGATGTAAAGCGGTCCGGCGACAATGCCGCAGGTCAGCAGGGCTCTCGTCGATCCGGTGGCCACCGCGGGCGCCCTGCCGCTGGAGGTCACGTCGTGGGTCATCAGCGGTCGCCGCTGGTCTCGGGGGCGAAGTGCCGCACCGCGAACGCGACGGCCGCGGAGATGTCGTCGTCACCGGTTCCCCAGGCAGCCTGGATCGGGGGTCCCCAGGCGTGGCAGCTGCGGACGGCGAATTCCTTGCCCTCGGGCGTGTCCTGCCAGGTGGCGGGGTCGAACGTCACGCCGTTCAGGAAGAGGTCGAGGCCGAGCAGCGCGAGGTCCCAGCCGCAGCCGATTCCGATCGTGCCACCGGGACCGTAGGTGCGCACGAGCTCGTCGACGATCTGGGCGGGTGAGGCGTGCTCCAGCTCGAAGATGGTGCGGCCGTCGTCGCCGGGCGCCAGGCGCACCTCGACCTCGGTCGGCATGCCCTCGCCGAAGACCCAGGTCACCTTGATCAGACGGGGCTTCTCGCAGCGCAGGATCTCGCCACCGGCGTTGTCCTTGAGCTGGAACGTGCCGCCGACCCGCAGGTCGCCCTCGACCTGGCCCAGCCATCGGCCGAGCCGCTCCAGGTCGGTGCAGGCGCTCCAGACGTCTTCGATCGGGGCGTCGTAGACCCGGCGCAGCAGCACCGACCGCCCTTCTCCGGTGGCGACCGCCTGATTGCCGATCTCCCGCTGAGTGGCGTTGATCTGGTTGATGACGTCGATCACGTGTCCTCCTCGCTGACAGACTCAGTCTCCTGACGACGATCCGGTGTCCCGGCTGCGTTTCCACCGTTGTCGCGCTGTTCGCGGCGCTCGCGTTTGCCGCGGACGAGTTCGGCGGCCAACGCGTCCATGCGCTGGCTCCAGAACTGCCGGAAGCGCTCCAGCCAGATGTCGACCTCCTGCAGAGGTGCTGCCTCCACCGCGTAGAGGCGCCGCGTACCGTCCGGACGGACGGTGACGAAACCCGACTCCCTCAGCACGCGCAGGTGCTGCGACACCGCGGGCGGCGAGATGCCGAACTCCGCCCGGACGACCTCACTGATGGCGCCGGCGGCCTGCTCTCCGTCGGCGAGCAGCTCCAGTATCCGGCGACGCACCGGGTCGCCGAGGACATCGAAAGCGTGCACCCAGAAACTATGTCAGCCACAGCTTAATTAAGTCAAGCCTTAAGGAGTCGCGGGGCGCGGGCGGCGCCGGCCGGGCACTGCGCCGCTTCCCGCAGCATTACTCGCCATGCGCCTGACGTGCGGCCTGCGCGGTGACGCGTTCGATGGCCTGGACGGCGACGTCGGGCTCGTCGACGTAGATGTAGTGCCCGCTGTTGGCGGCCGTGCTCAGCTTGGCGGCGCTGGACAGCCCGAGCCACTTGCGCTGGCCCACGGCCCACGCCTTCTCCAGGCGCGACCCGTACTCGGGGATGGCTTTGAGGTAGGGCTTGCCGTGCTTGACGACCTCGACCGGGATGTTCCCCGCGGAGCGGACCTCGCCGTCGGCGACGGTGAGCTTCTCCGGGTTCTGGCCCTGGAAGACCGCGAGGTTCTGCGCGCGCAACTCGGCCGCCGGGCCCTTGGCCGACTCGGGGATCGACTTCTTGATGTCGTCCAGCATCGTGGGCGGAGTGGCGTCCAGCAGGACCAGCCCCTTGACCCGGTCCTTGTGGTCGGGGGCGTACCTGGCGGCGATCAGCCCGCCCAGCGAGTGGCCGGCCAGGACGACCGGGTTGTCACCGGCGACGCGGTCGAGCACCCCGGTCAGGATCTTGCCGGTGCCGGCGAAGCTCTGCGGGCCGTCCGGTTGGTCGCTCCCGCCCGAGCCGAGCCGGTCGTAGGAACAGACGCGGTTCCGCTTGCTCAGCGTCTTCTGGACGGCGGCCAGCTTGTCCAGCCCGTCGCCTGCCCCGTGCATCAGGACGATGACCGGCCTGCCTTTCTCCGGGTCGCCCGAACAGGACACGTTCACCGACCGGCCCGCCACCTCGATCTTCTTGGTCCCCGAGATCGGGGCGGCCTGGGCCGTCCGCGTGGCCGGGGCCAAGGGGTCCCAGTTCTCCATCGCGTCGCCGTCGCAGCCGGCGACCCCCGCGCCGAGCACGGTGCAGCACAGCGTGGTCACGGCGGCTGTCTTGATCTTGCGGAGCATGAGGTCCTCCAGTGAGGGAGTGGATGCGGGGGTGAGGCGCACGGCTGCGCAGTGGAAAGCGCGGGACGCCGTGGCCGCGTCGTAACGCTACGGATCGGGCGGTCCGAGATCGTCCCCGCACGGTGGACATTCACCGGTAGCTCGGGCGGGGGACAAAGCGGGTCCGCCGGTGAGGGCCGCGACCGCCCCGCTCTGCCGTACGACGAATCGCATGTGCGCCTGTCCCCCGTGCGAGCTACCCGCGAGTGTCCACCGCGCGGGGACGATTCCAGGCCGCCGAATCCCTAGCGTTTCCGGCGTAGCGGCGGCATCCCGTCGCGGAATCCCCAGGGAGTAGTCATGCGGTTGTTCAAACAGCTCGTGCCCGTCGCGGTGGTCGCCTTCGTCGGCAGCGCGATCGTGGGCGCGGTCCAGGGGAGCCCGCTCCTCACTCTGCTCCTCGGCGTCGCGACGGCCGTGCTCGCCATGTTCGTGTACGCCCGCGTGGTGCGGTGGTCCGAGCGCCGCGCACCTGTGGAGGTGGCGGCGCGAGGCGCCGCCGGCGCCATCGCGCGAGGCACGCTGCTCGGGGTCGCGCTGTTCGCGGCCGTCATCGCGAACATCGCTCTCGTGGGCGGCTACCGCATCGACGGCCAGGGCTCGCCGGCGGGCGCGGCCGGGCTGTTCGGCTTCATGGCCGCCGCCGCGGTGACGGAGGAGCTGCTGTTTCGCGGCATCCTGTTCAGGATCGTCGAGGAACGCACGGGGACGTGGCCGGCGCTGGCGCTGACCGGTGTCCTGTTCGGCCTGTCGCACCTGTTCAACCCGCACGCCAACCTGTGGGGGGCGATCGCCATCGCGATCGAGGCGGGCGGCATGCTCGCCGCCGCCTACGCCGCCACCCGCACCCTGTGGGTGCCGATCGGCGTGCACTTCGGCTGGAACTTCGCGGCGGCCGGCATCTTCGGCACCGAGGTCTCGGGCAACGGCGCGACGCAGGGGCTGCTGCACGGCGTGACGTCGGGCCCAGCCCTGCTCACGGGCGGCGAGTTCGGGCCGGAGGCGAGCCTGTACGCGGTGGTGTCCGGCCTGCTGCTGATGGTCGTGTTCATGTGGCTGGCCCGCCGGCGCGGCAACGTGGTCCCGATGCGGCGCGGCGCGACCACTACGCTCGCCCAATGATCGATCTACGGCGGGTCACGGACCTGTGGCGGCGGTGCGACGTCGTGGTCCGGGATTTACCGTTCGGGCTGCTGCTGGCCGTCGCATCGCTCCTGCCGGCGCTCTACGGCAAGGGGACCCAGGTCGGCGACCTGCCGACCCGGCCCTTCGACGCGCTGGCGTTCGTGGTGATCGCCTTGGAGACCCTTCCGCTCGCCGTGCGCCGGCGCTGGCCGGCCGTGTGCCTGGCTCTGGTCTCGCTCGGTTTCGCCCTCGACCAGTTGCACGCCTACCACGTGTTGGCGAGCAACGCGATGCCCATCGCGCTGATCAGCGCGGGCGCCCACCTGGAACGCCACCGGCGCGTCACCGTGATCATCCTCTCCATGGCGTACGTGCCGCTGGCGTTCGCGCTCGACCGGCTCGGCGCGACCGAGAAGGTGGAAGGGTACGTGGTGTTCTACCTGGCCCTGGCCCTCGCGTGGGGCATCGGGGCCTGGCTGCGCTCCACCCGCGCCGCCGAGGCGGAACACCGCCGCCACGTCGCCGAGGCCACCCGTGCCGCCGAACGCACCCGGATCGCCCGCGAGCTCCACGACGTCGTGACGCACCACGTGACGGCGATGGTCGTGCAGGCCGAGGCGGCCCGCTACCTGATGGCCGCGCCCGATCGCCTCGACGCGACGCTGAGCGCCGTCACCGACACCGGCCGGCGGGCCATCACCGATCTGCGGCACATGCTCGACCTGCTCAAAGCCGATCACGACACCGACGTCAGCGTGCCCTCCGCCGGCGAGCTGCACACGCTCGTGGAGCAGACCCGCCAGGCCGGGCAGCCGGTGGAGTTCGCCGAGGAGGGCAGTCCGGCGGAATCGGCGGGCAGCGCCGAGTTCGTGACCTATAGGGTCGTCCAGGAGGCCCTGACGAACGCCCTCAAACACGCCCACGGCACCCGCACAGTGGTCCGGGTGCGTTACGGCGAGAAGGAGATCAGCGTGGAGGTCAGCACCGACGGCGCCGGCTCCCGGGCCGTCTCTCCCGGCGGGAGCGGGCGGGGGCTGGCCGGGCTCCGGGAGCGCGTGGACGCCCTGGGCGGCGAGTTCAGCGCCGGCCGGCAAGCGGGTGGCGGCTTCGTCGTACGGGCCCGCATCCCCGCGGAGAGCCCGTCGTGACGGCGCCGGTCCGGGTCCTGGTCTGCGATGACCAGGCGCTGATCCGCACCGGGTTCGCGACGATCATCGATGCGCAGCCGGACCTGGAGGTGGTGGGCGAGTGCGGCGACGGCCGTGCCGCGGTGGACCTGGCCCGCCGGCTGAGCCCCGACATCGTGGTGATGGACGTGCGGATGCCGGTGCTCGACGGCATCGAGGCGACCCGCCTGCTGGCCGGCGCCGGGGTGGAGCATCCGGTCAAGGTGCTCGTGGTGACGACGTTCAACCTGGACGAGTACGTCTACGAGGCGCTGCGGGCCGGCGCGAGCGGGTTCCTGCTCAAGGACGCCCCGCCGGCGCAGCTGCTGCACGGCATCCGCACCGTCGCGGCGGGCGCCGCGCTGCTGGCGCCCGAGGTGACGCGGCAGCTCGTCGGCAGGTACGCGTCCCGCATCCGCCCCTCCCGCGACAGGCCGGACGACACCGCGCTGACGCCGCGCGAGCTGGAGGTGCTGCGCCTGATCGCCGACGGCCTGTCCAACAGCGAGATCGCCGCCACCCTGGTGATCAGCCAGGAGACGGTCAAGACGTACGTGTCGCGCATCCTCACCAAGCTCGGCCTGCGTGACCGCGTGCAGGCGGTGGTCTACGCCTACCGCAGGGGCCTGGTGACCTGAGGCGCACCGCCCGGCCACCTCGATGGGGCGAACGTCGCAGACGTCAGGAACCGTACGTGGCCCTGTGCGACCATCAGCGCTCGGCCGTCGGCCCCTCCACGGCCTGTGCGGGCGACGAGCGGGCCGAGACGACGTCGAGCAGGCTGACGAGCCGATCGAGCTGTTCCGGATTCAGGCGGCCGGTCGCGGGCGTCAGGGCACGCCGGATGTCGTCCACCACGCGTTCCGCGAGTTCGTGCCCGGCAGGGGTCATGTAGACCTCGACGACCCGGCCGTCATAGGGGTTCTTGCCGCGTGTCAGCAGCCCCCGGCGCTGGGCGCGGTCGATGAGGCCGGACATCGTGGACTTGTCCAGGCCGAGGTAGTCGGCCAGTTCGGTGATGCGGGCCCGGCGGTCGCGGAGGATGCCGAGCACCCGTAGCTGGGTGAGCGACAGATCATGCTCGCCGCCGATGCGGGTCAGCACGCCTGCCACCTCGAAGGTGGTCCGGACGAGGGCGTCCATGGCATCGTCGGCGGTCCTCATGCCGTCATGCTAGCCCGGCATGGTTTGCAATACCAACCATGCCGGGGCGAAGGCCTCCTGGTCGTCGACCAGCGTGTTCCCGGCACGTTTTCCACTCTCCCGCAGTAGCGGCCACTTCCTGACCCCTACCCCTGTGACTGTTGTCCCGTGTGAGGCGCTGCACAGCGTCCAGAACCGATAGGAGCGACATGTCCGTCCAGTCCGTCACTCATCTGAACTTCCGGGGCGACGCCCGCGCGGCGCTGGAGTTCTACCAGTCCGTCTTCGGCGGTCACCTGTCCGTCGTCACGTACAAGGACGCCGGGAACCCGCAGGGCGCGGCCGAGGCCGACCAGGTGATGTGGGGCCAGGTGGTCTCGGACCGCGGCTTCCACGTGATGGCCTATGACGTGCCCTCGCGGTTGCCGTGGGACCGGGGCGAGAACTCGTTCTTCCTGTCCGTGCGCGGCGACAGCGCGGAGGAGATCACCGCCTACTGGGAGAAGCTCTCCGAGGGGGCGAGCATCGCGCAGCCGCTCGGACCCGCGCAGTGGGCTCCGCTCTACGGCATGCTGACCGACCGCTTCGGCGTCGTCTGGGTCGTGGACGTCGCGAGCGAGTACAACGGCTGAGCAGCGGGAGCGACCAGCATGAGAACGCGGCCCCTGGGGCGGACCGGGATCCAGGTCCGCCCATGCCGCCCGCACAGGAGGTGACTCCGCAGGGGGCGTGATCGACGGATACGGCATCGATCACGCCGCAGCGGTTGACAAGGTTTGTATTACCAACAATCATAGGAGTAGTTGGTAAAACAAACCTTCCGGAGGTCACCATGCACGCTGCCGTCATCCAGGCCGCCGACGCCCTGCCGGTCTATCGCGACCACCCCGACCCCGCGCCACGCCACGGCGACGAGATGGTCGTCGAGGTCCTCGCGACCGGCCTGCACCATCTGACCAGGGCCAAGGCGAACGGCTCGCACTACTCCGCCGACGGCGTGTACCCGCTGGTCCCCGGCGTCGACGGCGTCGTACGGGACGAGGAGGGCAACATCCGCTACGTGGTCGTGGACGACACCCCGCTGGGGACGTTCGCCGATCGCACCCTCATCGACCCTCGCCGCAGCGTGATCCTGCCCGGCGGCATCGACCCCGTGCGGATCGCCGCCGCGATGAACCCGGCCATGTCGTCCTGGGTCGCGCTGCGCCGGCGCGTCGACTTCCAGGCCGGCCGGCGCGTCCTCGTCCTGGGCGCCACCGGCAATGCCGGACGGATGGCGGTCCAGATCGCCAAGCTGTTCGGCGCCGCCCAGGTCATCGCCGCCGGCCGCGACACCACCCGCCTGAGCGCGCTGACCGCGCTCGGCGCCGACGAGACGATCACGTTCGACCAGATCGGCCGCGCGGCCGACGTCGATGTGGTCATCGATTACGTGTGGGGTGAGCGGGCCGCCGGCGCCATGATGGCGATGCTCACCGCCCGCGGCGACCGCTCCGCCCCGCTGGCCTGGATCCAGATCGGATCCATCGCCGGCCAGAGCGCGCCGATCCCCTCCGTGGCACTGCGCTCCGCCCGCCTGCAGATCGTCGGCAGCGGCATCGGCTCGGTCCCCGCCCGGGACTTCCTCGCCGAACTGCCGGAACTGGCCTCAGCGGTGGCCGCGGGCGCGATCGACGTACGGGCCCGCGCCGTCCCCCTCGCCCAGGTCACGCAGGCGTGGACCGCCGAGACCGACGACCGCGTCGTCTTCGTCCCCTGAGGAGCGAGCCATGACCTCGTCGAGCAGCAGCAGGAAACGGGCCCTGGTCGTCGGCCTCGGCGTCAGCGGCATCGCCACGGCGATCGGCCTCCGGCGCATCGGCTGGGAGCCGGTGATCGTGGAGAGAGCGCCGGGCCGCGGCGACGTGGAACGGGCCGCCTTCGCCGCGCTCCCGCACGACGTGGAGATCCGTTACGCGACGACCCCCACCCACATCGAGCAGGACGCCTCCGGCGCCGAGGTGACCCTCGAACACGACGGTGGATCCGTGACCGAGCGATACGACCTGGTCGTGGGCGCCGACGGGTTGCGGTCCACGTCCGGCGTCTCGTCTTCGGCCCGCACGACAGATATCTGCACCGGCTCGGCTACATGATCGCGGCGACGATGCTGCCGGGTCCGGTCGGCGGGCTCTCCCCGCACGAGGGGGCGAGCCTCCTTGAGCCGGGCCGGGCCATGTGGGTCTTCCCGTTCGCCGATCACCCGCCCACCGTGCTCTTCTCCTACCGCACCGACGACGTCGACGCCGAGTTCACCGGCCGGCCCGCCGAACGGGTCCGCGCCGCGTACGGACCTCAGCCCACGGGCCGGCGGCTCGGCGAGGCGCTCGATACGCTCGACTCCGCCGACGAGTTCCTGTTCGACTCGGTGGAGCAACCCCGCATGGACGCCTGGTCGCACGGCCGGGTCGTACTGGTCGGCGACTCCGCGTGGTGCCCCAGCCTCTACGCCGCCATGGGGATCTCCGCCGGGCTCGCCGGCATGCTGCACCGCCACCCCGGCGACATCCGCGGCGCTCTGCGCGCCTGGGAGGCACAGCTTCGCCCGCACATGACCTACTACCAGGCCGACGGCGTCGAACAGGGGTATTTCTTCACCCCGGACAACCAGCGGCAGGTCACCCTCCGGCCCCTCATGGGGCACAGCCTCCGGCTTCCGGTGATCGGCAACGCCTTGCGCTCCCTGCGAAGCGGCAGCAGGTCCATCCGGGAACGGGAACGGGACATCGCCCACGCCGGCTGACAAGAGCCCGGTCCGCGGGCTCGCATTCGGACGATCAGGCCATCCGGCCCTCTGCGCGAGTGCCACTGTTCGTGGCCACCACCACGCGAGGGGGACCGTCGGCAACGAGCAGCCCGCGTCCCGGCGGCTTCCGCCTGCGCTCACCGGCGCATCTCCCGGGGCGCGATCACGGTGGCCAGGCCGTCCAGCAGGCGTTCGAGGCCGAAGGTGAACAGTGATTCCAGGTCGAGCTCCGCGCCCGGCTCCGCGACCTGGGCGATCAGCGGCCCGTCGACGGACAGCTTGGCCTTGCCCCACTGCCTGCTGGTCATCCCAGTGTCCAGCTCGGCGATGGCCTCGCTCTCGATGTTGATCGCCGTCCCCCGGACGTAGTTCACCATCGTGCCGTAGACGTGCACGCGGGTGATCGGGTCCAGGCCGAGGCCGTCGAGCGCGCGCAGGGTCCATACCCCGTACGCGAGCTGCCCGGGCAGTGTGGCCGGCCGGGTGATGGACACGAGCCGTGGCAGCCAGGGATGGCGCTGGTAGGCCGCCCACTGCAGCTGGGCGGCCACCCGCAGGTGGGAACGCCATCCCGGCGGCGGCTCCGGATAATCGATCTCGGCGAACGCGGCGTCGGCGATCAGCTGGGTGAGCTCGGCCTTGGCCTCGAGGTGCCGGTAGAGGGCCATGGTGGCGACGCCGAGCTTGGCCGCCACCGCCCGCATGGACAGTGCGGCCAGGCCGTCGGCGTCGGCGATCTCCATGGCCACCCGGACGACGCGGTCGCGTTCGAGACCCCCGGCCGAACGGGAGGGCAGTCTCCGGGGAGCGACCACGGCGCCGACCCGAGACACCGACTCGATGGCACCAGCCTGCTTGAGCGCGGCCAGCGCCTTGGTGGCCGTCGCCATCGCGACGCCCCACTCGCGCATGATCGCCCTGGTCGTCGGAACGGGAGCGCCGGGCTGCAACTCCCCGTCGGCGATGCGCCGCTCGATGGCGGCGACGATCCGGAGGTACGGCGGTTGCGGATCGTTCACGACGGCCATGCTGCCACGTCTCAGCGGTCAGGCAGCCAGTTGCCGTGCAGACCGAGCGGCACTCTGACAGGGAGGTGGACGCGCGCGACGGGCTCACCGGTGAAGTCCTGGGCTGAAAGGATCACCAGGTCGCTGGCGCTTCGGCGAGGATTGTGCACGTATGTGAGCAGGTACCCCTCGTCCTCCCCTTGCCCCGCGGCGGCGAACACGGCCTCTCCGACCGCCTCGTCCCTGCCGAACCCGTGTACTTCTTTCGTCCCTCGAACCAGGTCGTGCTTGACCAGGGCGTTGGTGAAAGCGTCGTCCGGCGCGATGCCCTCGGGCGCGAACGGAATCCCGTACAGGGCTGTCGCGGCCGAGTAGCCGTATCGGTACGGGCGGGTGGTACGTGCCTCGTTCACACGCGGGAAATCCTGCGGCCGGTCGTCGATGCGCTGCTGGTGGATCTTGTCCGGTGTGATCGTCCAGCGGTCCAGCGTGGGCCGGATCGCTCCGGGGTCGGCGGGATCGAACGGCCCCTCGGCCGTGACCAGGTCGACCACGATCGCGTCGCCGTCGTCGTAGGCGTTGAGCGTGTGGCTGACATGGATCGGGTCGATGTCGAGCCAGCGCACCTCACCACCGGTCCGCGGCATGACCCCGACGCGCGTCGGGTGCCCCGGCAGCCACCGGCACTCGAACCCGTCGAAACCCAGCGGCGTGTCCCACAACACCACGTGCTTCTCGGTGAGCGCGAAGTCGTGCATGAACGGCGTCCGCGCCATGGGGACGGTGGTGGTCTGGACGACACTTCCCCCGGGGTCGGTCACGATGTACTGGACGTAGTCGCGGCCCGGCATGTACGACAGCGAATGCAACTCGCCGGTGAGCGGGTCGTGCTTGGAGTGCGCCCCCGCCGTGAACCCCTCCGCGGTCCCACCCAGCTCACACAAGCCCACGGTGTTCAGCTCCTCGTCCAACTCGGCGGGCGGCAGGCCACCCTCCGCCAAGGCGAAGGTGCGCTGAGCGTGCTCGATCACGTGCACCATGGGCGCGAAGCCCGGTGTGCGCACGAAGCGGTTGCGGTACCACTCGGCCCGGCCGTCACGCAGCCGTACCCCGTGCACCATGCCCTGGCCCATGCCCCAGATGTGCACAACGGGGTCTTCGACGCCCAGCGGGTTGGGCCCGTTGCGCAGGTAGCGGCCGTTGAGCTCGGCCGGGATCCGCCCGGTGACAGGCAGGTCGTAGGCGGTGACTTCTTCAGTAAGGGGCGCAAATGGCCCTTCCAGATACTTCATGTGGACACCGTACGCAGGAGAACGCCTGATCCCACGGCAGCAGCGGGAAATGCCCTACTGTGCACTAGTGCAACAGCACGACCGCGCCCAGGAGGCGGCCGGGGTGCCGGGCCACCATCTCGAGGGCGATGATCGCGCCGCTGCTGTTGCCGAAGACGTGCGCGTGCTCGAAACCGTAGTGGTCGAGGATGGCGATCGCGTCGCCGGCTTGCCGGGAGACGGTGATCGAGGCGCTGGGGTCGGTGAACGGGCTGCGGAGTGGCCGCGCCGGTCGTAAGTGATCACGGTGAAGGTCCTGGCCAGAAGCCGGACCACGGCCGCGTACATTCCGGCGTCGCCTCCGCCGCCGGGGATCAGCACAAGCGGGTGTCCGGTGCCGGTCCGATCCACGTGCAGCCGCGCCCTCATGAGTCCACCTCGCTACGGTGTATCCGACGTCTACATCGTAGACATGGTCGACAGCTCACACCAAGGAGATGCGATGTCCGGCCCGACAAGACCCACGCAAGAGCGGATCCGGATGCTCTTAATCTGCGGATTCGCTCCGCTGATGTTCGTTGCGGTGATCCTCCTGGACGGCGCACTGCAGCCGGGCTACGACCCGATCAACCGCTGGGGCAGTGAACTCAGCAATGGCGACTGGGGCTGGGTCCAGATCGCCAACTTCGTTGTCACTGGCTTGCTGACCATGGCGTTCGCGGTCGGGGTGCGTCGCGCGCTGGGCAGCGGCCCGGGTTCGAGGGCGATACCGATCTTCACCGGCGTCCTCGGCGGCTGCCTCATCGTCGCCGGGGTGTTCGTCACGGACCCGAACCCCGGCTTCCCGCCCGGCGTACAACCGCCTGCTGAGTCCAGCCTGCATGGCTGGATCCACAACCTGAACTTGTTCCCGGCCTGGGCGGCGCTAACGGCGGCCATCCTCATGACCGCCTATCGCGGGATCGCCCGCAAGGAGGGACTGACATGGATCCTCATCACCATCATGGCCGGGATCTTGACCCCGCTGACACTGTATGTCGCCGCACAGCGCTTCAGTTTCGACACCCTCTCGGGAGACGGCCACGGTTTGTGGCAGCGCATCAGCCAGGCGATCGGCTTCGGCTGGTATGCCCTGTACTCGGCACGCCTGCTCCGTGACAGCGGGCGAACCTCGCCTCCCGGAATCGCCGATCAGCGTTCCACCGCTCCACGGTCCTAGCGACCGGGTGCGATTGCCGACAGCTGACCACCTGCCGGGGTGGCAGCCGCTCGGAGTTGGTCCTGCCGGGGGTGTCGGCCGCCGCTCAGAAGCCGTGATGGACGATCCCGGCTTTGGTGACGGCGCCGTGCTTCAGGCCCTGAGCAGCGAGGATGTCTGCGTACTCACCGCTGGCGATCAGCTTGTCGAGGGCCTTCATGAGTGCGTCGCGCAGAGCGGTGTCCGAGCTGTCCACGGCCATGCCGAGGGGGATGTCATCGGTCAGGTCGACCTTCGGCAGGTGGAGCTCGCCGTCGGAGTCTCGCGCTTCCCTGACGGCGAACGGGAGCTCGGTGATGCGCCCATGCAGTGTGTCCGTGCGGAGAGCCTCGTCGATCGGGTGCGGCCCGCACAGCTCGGTGGAGGTCTTCTTGACCGCCTCCTCGACGAAGCCGTGGTTCAGGAAAGAGAAGTTCTTGCCGCAGAGGTCGGCCTTCGACCGAATGTCCTGGGCTGTCTCCCACGGGGCGACGACGGCGTACCCGACGTCGAAGTAGTGGATGAGGGCCAAGTCCTGCTCGTCCCCGTCGAAGGCGTCCGGGCCGCCCGGCATGGCCACGTCGAACGTTTCGGCGGGAGGACCCGGGTCCTCCCGGTTCAAGAGGCCGTCGACCATGGCACTGGGGCCTTCGACGGTGAAGAGCTCCACTTTCAAGCCGAGTTGATCACCGAGTGCGCGGGCCAGATCGGGGCCGATGGTGGGGGTGTCGCCGTCGGACGGGGATACCGTTCCGTCGTTCACCGCGACCTTGAGGGTTCCCGGTTCCCACAGGCCGAGTCTGTTCGTTCGGGCGCTGCTGCGGCTCGGGTTCGCCGACCCTTCCGCGTCATCGAACGGGCCTTTGAAGAGGTAGACCGTCGTTGCTGTCAGCGCCAAGGCCAGCGCCGCCGACCCCACGGTCAGCCAGGTCCGCCGGCGTCGGGACGAGGGGGAGGGCGACGAAGAGGGCGGTGCGGCAGACGGGGTGTCGGGTTCGGCCGCTAAGGCGGTGGTCCTGGCGGGCGGGCCGGCATTCGGGAGCCACACGGTCGGTCCGGTGCCCTCCGCGACGGCGGTCAGCATCGCGTCGAGCCGTTCGGCCGAGGGCCGTTGTGCCGGATCGACGACGAGGAGTTCCGTCAACACGGGGGCCAGAGCCCCGGCCCGGACAGGCGGTGGTACCTCGCCGTCAAGGACGGCGGCCATGGTGGCAAGCGCGGTCGGCCGTCGCATGGGGCTGTGGCCCTCGATGCAGACATACAGCATGATGCCCAGCGACCAGAGGTCCGAGGCGGGGTCGTCGTCCTTGCCCCTGATGCGCTCGGGTGCGATGTACTCGGGCGTGCCGATGAGCTCACCGGTCGCGGTCAGCGTCGCGGATGCGCCCGTGGCGAGGGCCGGGTCGGTCCGCTGGAGGGCGGCGATGCCGAAGTCGGTGAGCACCGCGTTGCCGTCCGGGCGCAGCAGCACGTTGGCGGGTTTCACGTCGCGGTGGCAGATGCCGGCGGCGTGTGCGGTGCGCAGTGCGGCCAGTACCTGCCGACCGATGCGAGCGCCCTCCCGCGGCTCCAGCTGCGTCCCTTGGTCCAGGAGATCCGCCAGGCTGCCGCCCGGCACCAGCTCCATCACGAGCCAGGGGAAGGAGCCCTCGGTGCCTTCCACGACATGATGGATCGTCACCACGTGCGGGTTGCTGATCCGAGCCAGGGCACGGGCCTCACGCAGCACGCGTTCGCGCAGCACTCCGGTGGCCCCGGCGCGCTCGGGAGCGAGATCCGGAGCCGGTGGGGTGACCTGCTTGACGGCGACCTCGCGGTGCAGTACCAGATCACGCGCCCGCCACACGGTGCCCATCCCGCCGCTGCCCAGCCGCTCCACCAACTCGAAGCGCCCGTCCAGGACTTCACCGCTCCGGCCCTCGATCATGCGTGCAGAGTAGTGGACCGTCCGTGCCCCGGCCCCACATCGACCACACGGACCGCAACGCGTCTCAGATCAGCTCAGTGATCCACCCCCGGGAGCGCCCGCGTTCCAGCCAGCACTTCAAGAGATGTCAGCGTCCGCGCATACCGTTGACCCACCCCTTGAACGTCAACCACGACGGGGGCGGATGTCTTTGACGGCGCTACATCCCGAACTGGGCCGGATCGACGCCACGCTCGCCCCGAGGGAATGTGCGGGCAAGAACTGTTCAGACCGTGGAGCGAACTTCTGCCGCTCTATGATCACCGAACAGAGCATGAAGAAGATCGTGGTTTTCACCGTACTGCCCATGCTGTCCGCCGCTTTCGTAGTCGCGGGAGCCGCAGGCCCCGCAGGCGCCACTGTTGGCAAGGACTCCTGCCCGACGCCCACCAAGGCCGACGTGGCTCGCGCCGCCGCGGACACAATGGACAAGCCGGCCAGGGGCTCCGACGACGCCCTCAACGGAGTGCGCGTCAAGTACATCCCGAAGGGCTTCATCGCCGGCCAGGTCAGAGTGGAGCCGAAAGAGTACGCCTACCAGTGGATGAGCGGTGACGACACCTCCGACAAGTACCGCAACCTGTGGGTGCGGATCATCTGCGATCCCTCGCTGGTGAAGCTCGCTGACCTGCGTAAGCCCTCCGTCGACTCGGGCGAGTTCGCCAAGTCGGAGCAGGGGAAGGTCGGCGGGCGTACGGTGCTCGTGCAGGTCCCGAACAGAGAGTTTCGCGCCTTCCGCGACGTCGCCTGGGTGGAGCGCAAGGGCGTCGTCGTCAGCGTGACGGTCTCCCAGCCGCTCTTCGCCGACCTCGGCAAGATCGTCAAGGGGATCCAGGTCAAGTAGCCCTTCAGATCACCTCAGGTGGAACGTGACCGCGGCGGCTGGCGTATGTATGGCGCCGCACCTTCTGCTGCGGCGCCATAGGCACTCATGCGGGGGCGGTCAGCCTTGTGGGCATCCGGCCATCTTCTTCTTCACGTCCGCGATCAGCTCGGGAGTGAACTTCACTCGCTCCGGCTGCGCCCAGACGAGCACCTGCCCCGGGGCCGTCGGCACCGCGTCCTTGACGAACCAGTTCCCCGGCACCTGCTGAGCGCGGTCCGACCTCTTGCCGACTCTGAACTCCTCGATCGAGCCGTCCCGCTCGGCCAGCACGGCCCGTACCTCGTCCACGGTCATGCCGCGATACGGGACGCAGTGCAGCAGCTCACCGGTGGCACCGACGTCACCGGCCGATTCGTACCGCTCGCCGGGGCGGGCCGGCCGGGCGAACCAGATCGCCGCGCTGCCCTTGAAGGCCGCGGGAATGCGGAACGCGACCGCGCACCGGCCGCCGGGGGACTCGCACTCCACCGACTCCTCCTCAATGCGGGCTCCCTCCGAATTCTCCCCGCCCGTGACATGGCCGACCGCGCTCGGCGATCCTGGGGCGATCGACAGCCGGATGTCGAGCCCGCGGGCCTTGAACTCGGACGCGAAGCGTTCAGGGTCGGCGTAGAGGTCCTTGACGGTGACGATCCAGTCGTCGCCCGAGCGCTGGAACGCCAGCGCGGCGGACGGCGCGATGCCACTCGGCGCGTTGGCGGGGAGGAAGGCCACGCCCAGGACGGCCGCCGCCGCCAGCACCGCGGCGACGGGGAACAGCACCGGCCAGCGCGCCCTGCGACGTGCCTTGATCGGCGTCTCGATGATCTCGTGGAGCAACTCCCGCGCGCCCTGCCCCTGTTCTGGCGCGTGGGGAGCGGGGTCGATGGCGGCCACCATCCGGCCGATCTTGCTCACAGGGTCTCCCCTCTCAGTTCCGCGATCGCCTGGTCTTCTTCCGTGAGCCCCAGCGCCTTGGCCAGCCGCTTGCGGGCACGGTGCAGTCTGATCCGGGCCGCGGTCGCCGTACAGCCGAGCACTTTGCCGATCTCCGGGCCGGTCAGGTCTTCCCAGAAGGCCAGCGCGAGCACCTCGCGGTCACGGGCGGGCAGGTCATCGAATGCCTCCCGCACCCGGTCGGGCCCGGCCGGCTCGGACGGCCGAGTGGCCGACAACTCGTCCTTGAGTCGTTCAGCCAGCCCGGTCCTGCGGGACTGGCCGCGCCGGTGGTTGGCCAGGACACGACGGGCCACGCCGTACAGCCACAAGCGGGCGGCATCGCCGTCGGGGACGTCGGCAATGCGCCGCCACGCGGTGAGGAACGTCTCAGAAATCACGTCCGCCGTGTCGTCGGGCGAGTCCGTACGGCGGGCGGCGTACTGGTGGATGGCCGGGTAGTGCG
Source organism: Nonomuraea sp. NPDC005501 (assembly GCF_040605905.1). NCBI lineage: Bacteria > Bacillati > Actinomycetota > Actinomycetes > Streptosporangiales > Streptosporangiaceae > Nonomuraea > Nonomuraea sp. NPDC005501. The sequence goes on from NZ_JBEXDT010000062.1 coordinate 20,640, forward strand.
CGTTGTAGATCGCTTCTAAGCGGTCTCGCGCTCCCGGGGAATGGCTCACGGATGGCTCTCCTCGTGCCAAGGTGTCGGACATCTCGTACATGTCCGGCACCTTTTCCGAGTGTTTCACCCTGTCGTCCTGGACCGCCGTTCGCAGAGGCCTCCCCGTTCGGTTGCACGTAGCGTGGCCCGTCGATGCCGACAAGCCTGGTCCGAGGGATTCCGCAAGCCAGGTCACGACGTCTGCTGGTGCCGGCTGACGCGACCTGGCTCAGCCCTCGCTCGTCTCGAATCCATGCTTTCGAGACGCGACCTCCGGCATGGCCGGCCAGGCGCGCGCACGCGTAGGGTGCCCGGAAAGTCTGGAAAATCGCGGTGAGATCTCACGGTGAGATGGGGCTTTCGTCGCCGCCGCGGTACGCGCCGGCGCGCGACGAATCCCGGCGAGCCGGGCAGCGTGCCGCCAGTCGGCGGCGCCGGCCTGGTGCTCACGGGCGCCGCTGCGAGAGTCATCGCTTTCACTCTCTGCGAGTGTTCACGCACGCCTGGACGACGGCCGAAGTCGGCGGCATCGTCGCACGTCATCGTGCGTAACTACGACGGCTGCCGAGGAGGGCCGCCGCTGCAGCCGTGGATACTTGCACCGATGATGAGGTCTATGACTGCTGTCACACGTCTGGTGACGTTCGTCGATGTCGATGATCAGGCGGCTGACACCATCTCGGTGTCGGCGCGTCACGAAGCGGAGCTCGTCGACGGAACCCGCGTGCTGCTGCTGAATGACCGAGGTTGGGGCTCATCGCAAGGCTGGGCCGCGACATCGGCAGCAGAGATACAAGAGACGACACGGGCGGTGGTCGGGCCCGATGAGCCGTTCGATGGCCGTTCCCAGGAAGCCATGGAAGCAGACCATTGGGACGCGCTCCAGCAGATCGCCCAGCGGCACGGAGTCATTGTCGACGCGGCCGCGCTCAGGCGGCTGCCGCACGACGTCGTGCTCAGCCAACGGGTGCTCGCACGCATCGGCGGCGACCCAGACACCGGCACCTCCGGCTGAGCCGGGCAGACATGCTCACCATCGCCGGCCGGTCGACCGGCCCGTCCGCAGACGGCCACGCCATCGCCCACAGCCCCGGTCATGTCAGGGGTGACGCGCGCGTCGTCGGCCTCCCAGGCGATCTCCGAGACGACGAACTCCACCATCAGCTCGGACATCCTGGCCCGGTCCGCCCGGGGCAGGCCGTAGGCGTCGTCCACCCGCCAGGTGCGGGCCGTCCTCAGGGGTCGGTCCTGAGGACGGCCCGCACCTCGGCTTCAGCTGAACTGCCACCAGTCCACGTTGAACAGGTAACCGCTTCCGCCGGTGAACTTCAGGTACAGGTCGCGGGTGCCGGTCGCGCCGGTGACCGAACAGGAGACGGTGGTCCAGGTCTGCCAGCCGCCCGTGCCCGGGACGGTGCACGTCCCGGCCGGCGCGCCGTCGACGCCGTCCAGGCGTAGTTCGAGCCTGCCACCGCTGGACGCCGCAGCGACCCGCGCGGTGAAGGTCCTGGCGCCGGCCCCGAACGCGACGCCCTTGACCTTGACGTAGTCGCCGTTCTCGATCCAGCCGACGTTCATCCCGCCTTCGCTGGAGGTCTCGGTCTCGACTCCGGACGCCCAGGCGATCGTCTCGGCCTCCTGGCGGACGTACGGGTTGAGGGTGCCCACCTGCGGCGCCCCGGACGTGGTCATGTTGATCGTCGGGATCGTGCCGCCGGAGCCGTAGGTGAACTTCTCCACGGCCACCGAACGGGTGAAGCCGCCGCCACCCGTCAGTGCGCCGTTGTGGTAGAAGAAGTACGAGCCACCCTGGTAGTCGACGATGCCCACGTGGTTGGTGAAGCTGCTGCCCTGCGTGGGCATGATCGTCCCTCGGTAGGTCCAGGGCCCGGTAGGACTGCCGGCCGTCGAGTAGGCGATGAACTCCGAGCAGCACTTGGCCGCGAACACGAGGTAGTAGAGGCCGTTCCGCTTGTAGACCCAGGGCCCCTCTTCGAACAGCGTCGGGCGGTTGGCATCACCCGTCCGGGTGCCGAACCCCGCCGCGGTGAGCGGGATCTGCGTCGCGCTCCCCGAGTACGAGATCATGTCGGCGTTCAGCTTCACGTACCACAGATGCGGGTTGCCCCAGTACAAATAGGCCTGCCCGTCGTCGTCGATGAAGACCGTGGGGTCGATTTCGCCGTTCTCGACCAGTGGCCGTCCGAGCGCGTCCTTGAACGGCCCGGTCGGACTGTCGGAGACGGCCACCCCGATGGCCATCTGGCCGGTCGCCCGGTTGGTCGTGGGCACGTACCAGTAGAACTTGCCGTTCCGGTGGATGGCCTGCCCCGCCCAGGCGTCGGACTTCGCCCAGCTGAAGGTGGTCAGGCTCAGCGGGGAGCCGTGGTCGGTCCAGTTCACCATGTCGGCGGAGGACCAGACCCGCCACTCCTTCATGGTGAACCACGTCGAGCCGTCCTCGTCGTGGCCGGTGTAGAGGTACACCCGGCCGTTGTGGACCAGCGGAGCCGGGTCGGCGGTGTAGATGGTCTGGATGATCGGATTGTCGGCCCTGGCCGCGTGGGCGGGCAGGAACGCCACGAGGCCGAGCAGGACCAGCACCCCCGCGATTGCGCGTCCGGCTCCTGCGGTGGCCGGCAACCGTAATGCCACTCTCACGATCGCTCCCGAGGTGATGCGGCGGATGGGGTCAGGTACGGGTCCAGCGTTGGTTGGCGTCGCCGTTGCACGACCAGATGGTCAGCTTGGTGCCGTTGGCGGTGGCGTTGTTCGGCACGTCCAGGCACTTGTTCGCCCCGACGGCGGTGATGGTGCCGTCGGCGTTGAAGCGCCACTGCTGGTTGCTCTGGCCGTTGCAGTCCCAGATGATGACGTTGGCGCCGTCGGCGGTGCTCCGGTTGTACACGTCCAGGCACTTGCCGCCGTAGATCCGCAGCTCCCCGCTCGCGGAGGGCGTCCATTGCTGGTTGGGCTGGCCGTTGCAGTCCCAGATCTGCGCCTGGGTGCCGTTGGCCTGCGCGGCGCCGGTGACGTCGAGGCACCTGCCCGAGCCCACTCCCTTGATCGCGACCGTGGTGGGCTGGACGATGCCGCCTCCGGTCACGACGTACATGGCCGCCCCGTGCCCGGGGACCGACGCGCTGATCGTCCCGGAGGAGGAGGACGTCGTGTGCGCCCACAGGTCACGTACCGAGTAGGAGGACGCCGAGCCCAGCCCCAGGGCCGCGGCGGTGGTGGAGACGGTCGAGGTCGAGGTGCCCCGGTTGAGCAGGACGACCGCGACCGAGCCGTTCTTCATCGGCTTGCGCCAGACCTCCAGGTTGCCGTTGTCGCTGATCTTGTGGCCCTGCCGGCCGCCCCAGTCCTGGTTGACCGCGATGACCTCGGTGTTGGTGAGGATGGTGCGCGTGTCGGCGCTCATCGTACGCAGGTCGTTGCCGGCGATGAGCGGAGCGTTCAGCAGCGACCACAGGCTGAAGTGCGCGCGGCCCTCGGTCCCCGTCACCCCGCCGACACCCACCTCCAGCATGTCGGGGTCGTTCCACCCGCCCGGGCCCGAGTACGACTCCAGCCCGACCTGCTGGTCCAGGATGCCCATGATGGAGCTCCAGTTGGCCGCGATGTCGCCGGTGTTGCGCCAGGAGTTGCCCACCGGCATCCCCCACGTCCACACGCTCTCCTGGCCCCAGTTGCACAGGCTGTACACGATCGGACGGCCGGTGGCGGCCAGCGCGTCCCGCATGGCCGTGTACCGCTGCTGCCCGTTCATCCCCAGGTGGTCGCCGCAGTTGTCGTACTTCAGGTAGTCGATCCCCCAGGACGCCCAGAGAGCCGCGTCCCGCCGCTCGTTGCCCAGGCTGGCCGGGTAGCCGGCGCACGTCGTGGTGCCGGCGGAGGAGTAGATGCCGAGCTTGAGCCCTTTGGAGTGGATGTAGTCGGCCAGGGCCTTGATGCCGTTGGGGAACTTCTGCGGGTCCGGCACCAGGTCGCCGTTGGCGTTGCGGCTCCTGGTGGACCAGCAGTCGTCGATGTTGACGTAGGTGTAGCCCGCCGCCGCCATGCCGCTGGAGACCATGGTGTCGGCCGTCTGACGGATCAGGCCGTCGTTGACGTTGCAGCCGAAGCTGTTCCAGTCGTTCCAGCCCATCTGGGGTGTGCGGGCCAGGCCGTTGTCCAGGGCGAGGGCCGGTGACGTGGCACCGCCGATCGCGACGAGGGAGCCGGCCGCAAGTAACGCGGCCATCGTCAGGCCAAGGATTCTGCGCATCTGATTCTCCACCTGCCGAAGTGATGTCATGAGCCGGCGCGGGTCCAGCGCTGGTTGGCGGCGCCGCTGCACGACCAGATCTGGAGCTTGACGCCGTTGGCCGTGGAGTGGTCGGGCACGTCCAGGCACTTGTTCGCGCCTACCGCGGTGATGGTGCCGTCGGCGTTGAAGCGCCACTGCTGGTTGCTCTGGCCGTTGCAGTCCCAGATGACGACGCCGGCGCCGTCGGCGGTGCTCCGGTTGGACACGTCCAGGCACTTGCCGTCGTAGACCCGCAGCTCCCCGCTCGCGGAGGGCGTCCATTGCTGGTTGGACTGGCCGTTGCAGTCCCAGATCTGCGCCTGCGCACCGTTCGCCTGTGACGCGCCGGAGACGTCCAGGCACCGGCCCGAGCCCACTCCCTTGATCGCGATCCCGCTGGAGGTGCCACCCCCCGGCTGGCCGATGCTGCCCGCGACCGACTGCAGCGCCGCGTACCAGGCGGCGGCCATCTTGTCGTAACCGCCGGCGGTCGGGTGGATGCCGTCGATCAGGTCGGAGGTGGTCAGCCTGCTGTGCATGTCGACCAGGTGAACGTGCCTGCCGCTGTTCACCTTGCTCTGGACGATGCCGGGGATCGCCGCGTTGAAGGTGCGGGCGGCGGACTCCTGGCCGGAGTTGGACAGCGGGATGATGGTCGCGACGAAGACGTCCGCGTCGGGCACGGCCGCGGTGATGTGGTCGATCAGCGTGGACAGCCGTTGCGGGGCGCCGGCCACGTTGTAGTTCTGCAGGATGTCGTTGGTGCCCAGGTGGAGGAGCAGCGTGCGCGGTGTGTACGTACGCAGCCAGCCGGTGATGTTCGCGTCGATCTGGTCGATCCGCCAGCCCGGGTGGCCCTCGTGGTCGTGATCGCCCAGGCTGCCGGGCCCGTTGAACTGCGAACCGACGAAGTCGGCTGTGTAGCGGCCGCCGATCAGGCGCTGCCACAAGCCGATCCGGTACCCGCCCGGCACCTGCGTGCCCTCGGTGATCGAGTCGCCGAGCGGCATGACCCGGACCCCGCCGTTGGACTCGGCCACGGCGACCCCCGTCCCCATCGCCGTGCCGGCCGCCAGCAACGCCACCGCCGTGAGCACGGCGGCCCACCCTTGCCTCCAGGTACGCATGGTGGACACCAGAACCTCCCTGTGGTCATGTTCGGAAGCGACGCCACCGGCTCAGGAGCGTGTCCAGCGCTGGTTGGCGCCGCCGTGGCAGGAGTAGAGCTGGAGCCGGGTGCCGTTGGCGGTGCCCTGGCCCACGGCGTCCAGGCACAGCCCCGACTGCGCCCCGGTGATGCTGCCGTCGGCGTTCAGGCGCCATTTCTGGTTGGCGCCGCCATGGCAGGAGTAGATCTGGACGCCGGCGCCGTTGCCGGTGCCGGCCGCGTCGAGGCATTTGCCGCCGTAGACCCTGAGCTCATCGGCCGAGGTGGCGGCCCACTGCTGGTTGGCACGCCCGTTGCAGTCCCACAACTGCACCGCGGTGCCGTCGGCGGTGGCGGCGCCGGGCACGTCGAGGCAACGCCCGGAGCCGACTCCCTTGATCTGCCCGGCGGCCGGTGGGGTCGGTGTCGTGGTGGACGAGCCGCCGTCCAGGCCGAAGAAGCGGATGGCGTAGGCGGCCATCCCGGGGTGGGGCAGGTCGTGGCCGGCGCCGCTGACGGTGTACGCCTCGACCTGCCCGGACCCGAAGACCCGACGGGTCCAGCCGGATTGCGGGCTGTCGGTGGAGGCGGGGGTCTGGCTCAGTCCGTGCACGTTGGTCCACTGGTCGACCTCTTCCTGCAACATCGTGTACGGCAGGACGGAGTCGGCGGTGCCGTGCCAGGCCATGACGCGCGGCCGGGGTCCGGTGTAGCCGGGGTAGGCGTTCCTGGCCAGGTCACCCCACTGCTGCGGCGTCTTGTCGCCGCAGCCCGCGGGGCCCAGGCAACCGTAGGGAACCCCCGAGAACGGCGCGCCGGCCCTGAACACGTCCGGATACGTGGCGAGCAGGTTGAGGGTCTCCATCGCGCCGGAGGAGAACCCGGTGGCGAACACCCGTTGCGGGTCGCCGTCGTAGCGTTGCAGCACGTAGCCGGTCATGGAGACGATCGACACCGGGTCGCTGCCGCCGCCGTGGCGCAGGGCCTCGTTGGACCAGACGTCGAAGCAGTTCGACATGCCGTTGGCGCTCTTGTTCGCCTGCGGATAGATGACGATGAAGCCGTACCGGTCGGCCAGCGAGGCGAACTCCGTGCCCTGGTGGAAGCCGGGAGCCCATCCGTTGCAACCATGCATGGCCACGAGGACCCCAGGCCGGGGCGCCACCCTGTCGGGGACGTAGAGGTACATCCGCAGACCGCCGGGATTGGCGCCGAAGCTCGTCACTTCGGTCAGAACCGCCGCCGACGCTCCCGGCACAGCCGTGAGGAACACGGACAGAGCGGTGGCCACCGCCGTGATCACAGCCGCCAGGGCGGCTCCGATGCCCGCGTACCTTCTCGTACGCGGTCCGCCTCGCTTCATTGTTCCGCCTCTCCGCTGTTAGCGTTAACAATCCGCTGACCAGTCGAACTGCCTCGGGCCGGTGGAAGTGGTGGCAGGTCGGAGCAAATATGAGGCAGAAAGGTACTGTCAAGAGCGCCTTAGCTTGCTGCGGGCCGGAGGGGGGGCCGACCGAGCGCGTTCACCTCGGATTATTCGATCTGGACGTGACGACGCAGCGAGAGCGTCGCCATGAAACTTTCACATGGCCCCAGCTACCAGGCCCGATCGAAACATTTCAAGGCCACCGCCAGTACGGCAGACACAGGCGGGACGGGCATATCCGAAAGTTTTCATGGCATTCTTGACAACTTTCGGCGAGATTCACACACTGAGTGCCCGAAGGTGAGCTCCCCTGCCGGCTCCGGCGCCGGGTGGAGCGCGCACCACCGGGGGTGTGCCCCGCACGATCCCTCCCCACGATTCGCCGATGGAGGCTCAAGCATGCGTGTCAACGCCATGTCCCCACCGACCACCAGGCGGCCGCTCGGCGCGCGCCGCCGGGCGCTGATCACCGGCGCGCTCGGCGCACTCGGCCTGATCACGGCACTGGCGACGGCGATTCCGGCCGATGCCGCGGCGAGCACGCTCGGCGCGGCCGCCGCGCAGAGCGGCCGCTACTTCGGCACCGCCATCGCCTCGGGAAAGCTCGGCGACTCCGCCTACACGACGATCGCCAATCGCGAGTTCAGCATGGTGACGGCCGAGAACGAGATGAAGATCGACGCCACCGAGCCCAACCGGGGACAGTTCAACTTCACCAGCGGGGACCGGGTCTACAACTGGGCCGTGCAGAACGGCAAGCGGGTGCGCGGGCACACCCTGGCCTGGCACTCCCAGCAGCCGGGCTGGATGCAGTCGCTGTCCGGCAGCTCGCTGCGCCAGGCGATGATCGACCACATCAACGGCGTCATGGGCCACTACAAGGGCAAGATCTACGCCTGGGACGTGGTGAACGAGGCCTACGCCGACAGCGGCGGCGGCCGCCGCGACTCCAACCTCCAGCGCACCGGCAACGACTGGATCGAGGTGGCCTTCCGCACCGCGCGCGCCGCCGACCCGGCCGCCAAGCTGTGCTACAACGACTACAACATCGACAACTGGACCTGGGCCAAGACGCAGGGCGTCTACAACATGGTCAGGGACTTCAAGTCCCGAGGCGTGCCGATCGACTGCGTCGGCCTGCAGTCGCACTTCAACGGCAACAGCCCCTACAACAGCAACTACCGCACGACCATCCAGAGCTTCGCCGCGTTGGGGGTGGACGTGCAGATCACCGAGCTGGACATCCAGGGCGGCTCGGCCACCACGTACGCCAACGTCGTCAACGACTGCCTCGCGGTGCCGCGTTGTGCCGGCATCACGACATGGGGCGTCCGCGACAGCGACTCCTGGCTCGGCGCGAACGCCGCCCCGCTGCTCTTCGACGGCAACGGCAACAAGAAGGCCGCCTACACCGCGGTGCTCAACGCGCTCAACGGCGGCAGCACGACGCCGCCGCCCGGCGGGGGCGATGCGGGGCAGATCAAGGGCGTGACCTCCGGCCGCTGCGTGGACGTGCCCAACTCCAGCACCACCGACGGCACCGCGGTGCACCTGTGGGACTGCAACGGTCAGAGCAACCAGCAGTGGACGCAGACCTCGGCAGGGGAACTGAAGGTGTACGGCAACAAGTGCCTGGACGCCGGGGGCACGGGCAACGGCGCCCGGATCCAGATCTACTCCTGCTGGGGCGGCGACAACCAGAAATGGCGCGTCAACTCCGACGGCACGATCGTGGGCGTGCAGTCCGGGCTGTGCCTCGACGCCGTCGGCAACGGCACCGGCAACGGCACGGGGCTGCAGCTGTACAGCTGCTGGGGCGGCAGCAACCAGAAGTGGACCTACAACGCGGGCACCGCGTGAGCTGCACCTGCTGACCCGGTGCGCCCCTCCCCCAGCCCGGCGAAAAGGCCGGGGGAGGGCGAGCCGCGCCCACCCGTGCGACAGCAACTTAACCATCCACTCGTCGCAACTTACGCCCTTGCCAGCCGGTAACTTATGTGAAACTTTCACATGCACGAGCGGTGCGGCGCGATCTCCTAGGACGGAAAGCTCCAGGAGGAATGGCGTTCCGATGGCGACACCCAGGCCGGCGCGGGGCGCCTTTCGTTGACGGCGAGCCGGACCGTCGGATGTACTCCGCGACAACACGCTCCACGGAGGAGGTCAAGACAGCTCCACAGGATGTGATGTTAACGCTAACAATCGACCGGAGAGCGGCCTCTCCAAGGGCCTGACCTGCTGAACACGTGACCGGCCGCGGCCGGTCACCGCCCCCCCACCCCAAGGAGCTCCGCATGTCCTTGAGCCGTCGTCAGCTCTTCCAAGCCACCGGCGCGACCGCCGCGCTCTCGGTCGTCGGCCGGACAGCCGGCGCCTCCCCCGCTCCGGCCGCACTCCCCTGGGCCAGACCCGACATCGGCGTCTCGGCCTACGAGTTCGACCTCGGCCAGGTCCGGCTGACCTCCGGCCGCCTGCTGGACAACCAGAACCGCACCCTCACCTACCTGCGCTTCGTCGATGTCGACCGGCTGCTGTACGTCTTCCGGGCCAACCACCGGCTGTCCACCGAAGGCGCGGCGGCCGACGGCGGCTGGGACGCGCCCACCTTCCCGTTCCGGTCGCACGCGCAGGGCCATTTCCTGACGGCGTGGGCGCAGGCCTACGCCGTGCTCGGCGACACCACCTGCCGGGAGAAAGCCGACCACATGGTCGCCGAGCTGGCCAGATGCCAGGCCAACAACGGCGCCGCCGGATTCACCACCGGCTACCTGTCCGGCTTCCCCGAGTCGGACATCACCGCCCTGGAGAACCGCACCCTGACCAACGGCAACGTGCCGTACTACTGCATCCACAAGACCCTGGCCGGACTGCTGGACGTCTGGCGGCTGATCGGCAACACCCAGGCCAGGACCGTGCTGCTGGCTCTGGCGGGGTGGGTGGACACCCGCACGTCGCGACTCGGCTCCAGCCAGATGCAGGCCATGCTCGGCACCGAGTTCGGCGGCATGAACGCCGTGCTGACGGACCTGTACCAGATGACCGGCGACTCCCGCTGGCTGACCACGGCCCAGCGGTTCGACCACGCGGCCGTGTTCAACCCGCTGGCCGCGAACCAGGACCAGCTCAACGGGTTGCACGCCAACACCCAGGTGCCCAAGTGGATCGGGGCGGCCCGCGAGTACAAGGCGACGGGCACCACCCGCTACCGCGACATCGCGGCCAACGCCTGGTCCATCACCGTCGGCGCGCACACGTACGCGAACGGCTCCAACAGTCAGGCCGAGCACTTCCGCGCCCCCGGCGCGATCGCCTCCTACCTGACCAGGGACACCGGCGAGGCGTGCAACACCTACAACATGCTCAAGCTGACCCGGGAACTGTGGACGCTGTCACCGACCCGGGCCGACTACTTCGACTACTACGAGAACGCCCTGCTCAACCATCTGATCGGGCAGCAGCACCCCACCGACGCACATGGGCACGTCACCTACTTCACCCCGCTCAACCCCGGCGGACGCCGGGGCGTGGGCCCGGCCTGGGGCGGCGGCACCTGGAGCACGGACTACAACTCGTTCTGGTGCTGCCAGGGCACCGGGATCGAGACCAACACCAAGCTGATGGACTCCATCTACTTCCACAACGGCACGACCCTGTTCGTGAACCTGTTCGTGCCCTCCACGCTCGACTGGAGCCGGCGCGGCATCACGGTCACCCAGACGACCTCCTACCCCGCCGGCGACACCACCTCGCTGCGGGTCACCGGCAACGCGAGCGGATCGTGGACGATGCGCATCCGCATCCCCGCCTGGACCCAGGGCGCGACGATCAGCGTCAACGGGGTCGGGCAGGACATCGCCACCGCGCCCGGCTCCTACGCCGAGCTCACCAGGTCGTGGACCTCGGACGACACCGTCACCGTCCGGCTGCCCATGCGGGTGGTCATGAAGGCCGCCAACGACAACCCCGACGTACAAGCCGTCACCTACGGCCCGGTCGTGTTGTCGGGCGACTACGGCGAGACCAGCCTGTCAGCGGCCCCCGCCCTGACCCCGTCCTCGATCACCCGGACCAGCACCTCCTCCCTGGCCTTCACGGCCACGGCCGACGGAGCGCCGGTGCGGCTGGGGCCGTTCTACGACGCGCACGACCACAACTACGTCGTCTACTGGAACACCGGTGGCCAGGGCGGAGCAGGCCCGGCGAGCTTCCGGCTGGTCAACGCGGCCACCGGGCTGGTCCTCGGCATCCAGAACATGTCCACCGCCGACGGCGGCCTGGCCCTCCAGTGGACCGACAACGGCACCGACGACCACGACTGGGTCCCGGTCGTCGACGGCGGTGCCCTGCGGCTCCGCAACGTGCACAGCGGCAAGGTGCTCGGCGTCGAGAACATGTCGACCGCCGACAACGCCCGAGTGCTCCAGTGGGGCGACACCGGCACCGCCGACCACCGCTGGACGATCACCGACGCCGGCGACGGCTCCGTCAAGATCCGCAACGTCAACAGCTCCAAACTGCTGGCCGTCCAGAACGGCTCGGCCGCCGAGGGCGCCCAGGTGGTCCAGGACTCCGACAACGGCAGCCCGGACAACCAGTGGCGGTTCGTGCCGAACGGCGCGCGGCGTATCCAGAACGTGGGCTCCGGCATGGTGCTCGGCGTCACCGACATGTCGACGGCCGACGGCGCGCTCGTCGTGCAGTGGGGCGACACCGGCACCGCCGACCACCTGTGGACGGCGGTCGCCGACACCGGCGGATACCTGCGGCTGCGCAATGCCAACAGCCAGAAGGTGCTGGGCGTGACGAACATGGGCACCGCTGCCGGGTCGCGTGTCGTGCAGTGGGCCGACAACGGCACCGCCGACCATCGCTGGCGGCTGCGCTACGGGTCAGGCGCCGCCTTCCGCATCCAGTGCGCCAACGGCGGCCGGGTCCTCGGCCTCGCCGGCACGTCGCAGGGGGCGCAGGCCGTCCTCGCCGACGACAACGGCGCGAACGACAAGCTCTGGAGGTTCCTGTGAGGCGCGTGCTCGCGGCTCTGTCGGCCCTGCTCCTGGTGGGCGTGTTACTCACGGCCCAGGAGGCGTCGGCCGCGACGGTCGACACCAACGCCTGGTACGTGCTGGTCAACCGCAACAGCGGCAAGGCCCTGGACGTCTACAACCTGTCCACCGCCGACGGCGGCCGCATCACCCAATGGACCCGTAACGACGGCAACCAGCAGCAATGGCAGTTCGTCGACTCCGGCGGCGGCTACTACCGGCTCAGGTCCCGCCACTCCGGCAAGGTGCTGGACGTCTACAACTTCTCCACCGCCAACGGCGGCGCGATCGTGCAGTGGGCCGACGGCAACGGCACCAACCAGCAGTGGAAACTCTCCGACTCCGACGGCGGCTACATACGTCTGATCAACCGCAACAGCTCCAAAGCCCTCGAAGTACAGGGCGCCTCCACCGCCGACGGCGCCAACATCGTCCAGTACGACGACTGGGGCGGCACCAACCAGCAGTGGCAGCTCGTCCCCATCGGCGGCACCCCGAATCCGGGCGGCACCTACGCCAACCCGGTCGTCTGGCAGGACTTCGCCGACGGCGACATCATCCGGGTCGGCGACGCCTACTACTACTCGGCCTCGACGATGCACTACTCGCCGGGCGCGCCGATCCTGCGTTCCTACAACCTGGTCGACTGGGAGTACGCCGGGCATTCGGTCCCGAGGCTCGACTTCAACTCCAGCGCCTACGACCTCAACGGCGGCCGGGCGTACGTGAAGGGCATCTGGGCCTCGGCGCTGAACTACCGGCCCAGCAACAGCACCTACTACTGGATCGGCTGCGTCGAGTTCAACCGGACCTACGTCTACACCGCCTCCGCCGTCGACGGCACGTGGAACAAACGCTCGCAGATCAACAACTGCTACTACGACGCCGGCCTGCTGGTCGACACCGACGACACCATGTACGTCGCCTACGGCAACAGCACCATCAGCGTCGCCCAGCTCTCGGCCGACGGGCTCAGCCAGGTGCGCTCCCAGCAGGTGTTCCAGACCCCGAGCAGCGTCGGCACCCTGGAGGGCTCCCGCTTCTACAAGCGCGGCGGCTACTACTACATCTGGCTGACCCGCCCCGCCAACGGCCAGTACGTGCTGCGCTCCACCTCGCCGTGGGGCCCGTACGAGATGCGCCAGGTCCTGCTCGACATGCCCGGCCCCGTCCCCGGCGGCGGGGTCCCGCACCAGGGCGGGCTCGTCCAGACCCAGAACGGCGACTGGTACTACATGTCGTTCGTCGACGCCTACCCCGGCGGCCGTGTCCCGGCGCTCGCACCGATCACCTGGACCGGCGACTGGCCGACCGTGCAGACCGTCAACGGCGGCTGGGGCGTCAACTACCCGCGCCCGAACATCCAGACCAGCCGGACCGTCGCGTCCATGATCGGCCCGGACACCTTCACCTCGGGCACGCTGGGCCCCCGCTGGGAATGGAACCACAACCCCGACACCAGCCGCTTCTCCACCGGCAACGGCCTGCGCCTGCAGACCGCGACCGTCACCGGCGACCTCTACAACGCCCGCAACACCCTGACCCACCGCATCCAGGGCCCGTCCTCGACGGCGACGATCGAGCTCGACCACTCGCAGATGGCCAACGGCGACCGCGCCGGGCTGGCGATGCTGCGCGACCAGTCAGCCTGGATCGGCGTCAAACGCGACAACGGCGTCAACCGGGTCGTGATGACCAACGGCCTGACCATGAACACCTCGTGGCAGACCACCGGCACCGGCACCGAGGCGGCGAGCGCGAACATCTCGGGCGGCCGGCTCTGGTTGCGGGTCAGCGCCGACATCCGGCCGGGTTCGGGCAGGCAGGCCCGCTTCTCCTACAGCACCGACGGCAGCACCTTCGTGAGCCTCGGCCCGGCCTTCACGTTGAACAACGCCTGGCAGTTCTTCATGGGCTACCGCTACGGAATCTTCAACTACGCCACCCAGTCCCTCGGCGGCGCGGTGACCGTCCGCCGCTTCGACCTCACGACCCCCTGACGACCCGACCCTACGAATCGGAGCACATCGTGAAACCCAGATTGCCGGCCGTCCTCGTGACGGTGGCCACCTTGCTGGTGAGCCTGTTCGTCGCCGTCCAGTCCGCCCACGCGACCACCATCGACACCAACGCCTGGTACGTGCTGGTCAACCGCAACAGCGGCAAGGCCCTGGACGTCTACAACCTGTCCACCGCCGACGGCGGCCGCATCACCCAATGGACCCGTAACGACGGCAACCAGCAGCAATGGCAGTTCGTCGACTCCGGCGGCGGCTACTACCGGCTCAGGTCCCGCCACTCCGGCAAGGTGCTGGACGTCTACAACTTCTCCACCGCCAACGGCGGCGCGATCGTGCAGTGGGCCGACGGCAACGGCACCAACCAGCAGTGGAAACTCTCCGACTCCGACGGCGGCTACGTGCGGTTCACCAACCGCAACAGCAACAAGGCCCTGGAGGTCCAGGGCGCCTCCACCGCCGACGGCGCCAACATCGTCCAGTACGACGACTGGGGCGGCACCAACCAGCAGTGGCAGCTCGTCCCCATCGGCGGCGGCAACCCCGGGACGTGCGCCCTTCCGTCGACGTACCGCTGGACCTCGACGGGCCCGCTGGCGAACCCGAAGTCGGGGTGGGTCTCGCTCAAGGACTTCACCGTCGCCCCCTACAACGGCCGGCATCTCGTCTACGCCACGACGCACGACACGGGGACGAAGTGGGGTTCGATGAGCTTCAGCCCCTTCACCAACTGGTCCGACATGGCCTCGGCCGGCCAGAACACGATGTCGTCCGCCGCTGTCGCACCCACGCTCTTCTACTTCGCCCCGAAGAACGTCTGGGTGCTCGCCTACCAGTGGGGTGGGACCGCCTTCTCCTACCGCACCTCCAGCGACCCCACCAACCCCAACGGCTGGTCGGCGCAGCAGACGCTCTTCTCCGGCAGCATCTCCGGCTCCGGCACGGGCCCCATCGACCAGACGGTCATCGGTGACGGCACGAACATGTACCTGTTCTTCGCCGGCGACAACGGCAAGATCTACCGCGCGAGCATGCCCATCGGGAACTTCCCCGGCAGTTTCGGCACGACATCGACGGTGGTCATGAGCGACACGACGAACAACCTGTTCGAAGCCGTTCAGGTCTACAAGCTCCAGGGCCGGAACCAGTACCTCATGCTCGTCGAGGCGATCGGCTCGCAGGGCCGCTACTTCCGCTCGTTCACGGCCACCAGCCTGAACGGTTCGTGGACACCCCAGGCCGCCACCGAGGGCAACCCCTTCGCCGGCAAGGCCAACAGCGGCGCCACCTGGACCAACGACATCAGCCACGGCGAGCTGATCCGCACCAGCGCCGACCAGACCATGACCGTTGACCCCTGCAACCTGCAGTTGCTCTACCAGGGCCGCAACCCCAGCTCCGGCGGCGACTACGGCCTCCTGCCCTACCGGCCGGGCCTGCTGACACTGCAGCACTGAGGGCGTTGACAGGCGGCCCGGCGGGCCCGGGCCGCCTGTCGAACGGCGCTCGATCCCGGCAGGACGGGACCGCCCGCCTTCCCGCGCCCCGTGACTAGACTGCCGCCATGACCACGGAGTCGTCCGCTCTCACCATCGCCCAGCTCGCCGAGCTGGCCGGTGTCTCCACCGCGACGGTCTCCAAGGTCGTGAACGGCCGTTCCGAAGTGTCGTCCGAAACCCGTGCCGCCATCGAGGAGCTCATCCGCCGGCACGGCTACCGGCGCCAGCGCCGCCGCTCCACGCCGACGGCCCTGGTGGAGCTGGTCTTCCACGCGCTGGAGGGCGACTATCCCGTCGAGATCACCAAAGGAGTGGCGGAGGTCGCGCGTGAGCACGGCCTCATGGTCGGGATATCGGACCTGGGCCATGACCGCACCGCCGGGGACGCCTGGCTGGAGGACGTGCTGCGGCGCCGCCCGAGCGGCGTGATCGCGGTGTTCTCGGGCCTGACCGAGGCCCAGCACGAGCAGCTCGCCTGCCGCGAGATCCCGCTGGTCCTGCTGGATCCGGCCGACGCTCCCGCGAGGAACATCCCGTCGGTCGGCGCCGGCAACTGGAACGGCGGGCTCACGGCCACCCGCCACCTCCTGGAGCTCGGGCACCGCCGCATCGCCATCATCACCGGGCCCGACTCCGCGCTGTCCAGCCGGGCCCGCCTCGACGGCTACCGCACCGCTCTCGACATGGCCGGGGTGCCCGTCGACCCGGAGCTGATCGGCCGGGGGGACTTCTACATCGAAGGCGGTCTGGCCGAAGCACACCGCCTGCTGCGCTTGCCCCACCGGCCAACCGCGATCTTCGCCACGAACGACGGCCAGGCCATCGGCGTCTACCATGCGGCCCATCAGCTCGGCCTGCGCATTCCGGACGATCTCAGTGTGATCGGCTTCGACGACATGCCGTCGGTGAGATGGGCCATCCCACCGCTGACCACCATCCGCCAGCCCTTCACCGAGATGGCCGCCGCGGCCACCTCGATGCTGCTGAGACTGGCCCATGGCGAGCCGCCGCCACAGAGCCGCGTCGAGCTGGCCACCGAACTCGTCGTACGCGAAAGCACCGCGCCTCCCCCACCTCCGACCGCCTGAGCCGAAACAGCGAGAAGAGACGTCGCGGTGGCGCGTTATGGAAAGATCACCGATCACAGCGGCGTGCCAGGCCGCGCCTGAGAACGACGCAGAAGGTCTTCCCCCGTCCTGGGTCGCGCCCACGCGCCCGGAGCATGGCCATACCCGAAGACAGAGGAGTCTCCTTGTTCCACCGATATCGGTCCTTACTCGTGGCGGTGGCGGCCCTCACCACGCTGGGGTCCGTCACCGTCACCGCCTCCCAGGCGTCGGCCGCAACGCCGGTCAGCGTGACCTTCACCGCCGCGGAGGACGTGTTCGTCAGCCAGGCCGAGCCGGCCAAGAGCTTCGCCACCGCGACGTGGCTGAGCGTCTGCGGCTCCGGCTGCGGCGGCGCCGGCGCGGGACAGCGCCTGGCCCTGACCCGCTTCAAGGTCACCGGGATCCCGGAGGACGCCGAGGACCTCAAGGTCACCCTGGACGTCGTCTCGGCCCGGACGACCGACACCACCATCTCCGCCCATCAGGTGACCGGTACGTGGTCGGAGGCGACGACCACGTGGAGCAACCGGCCGGCGGTCGACGAAACCGCGATCGGCTCGAAGACCGGCTTCACGACCGGCTCGACGACCCGGCTGGACGTCTCCTCCGCCGTCAAGGGCGACGGCACCTACGCGTTCGCCCTCACCGGAACGTCCGACACGACCACGGTGCTGATGTCCTCGCGCGAGAGCGGGAACCGCGGCCCGAAGCTGACCGTCACCTACACCGAGGGAACCGGCGGGCAGGAGCAGACCGACGGGCCCCTGCCCTTCACCCTGGCCGGCACGGCGGCGCTGCGGGCGTCGGGCAAGAAGGTGTTCGCGCACTACTTCACCCCGTACCCGGTCTCGCTGGACAACCAGGCGCCCGCCGGCGACTACTACGCCAGGAACTACCTGAAGCCGGAGGGTGAGAGCGGCAAGCATGCCGCCTACGGCGGGCTGCTGCGCGACCGGCCGATCGGCCGCGCGCCGCTCAGCGGCGACTACGCGCTGGCCGACTTCAAGACCGAGGTCAAGCAGGCCATCGCCGCCGGGCTGGACGGCTTCACCGTCGACATCCTGTCGGTGACCAGCGCGCACTGGACGCGGGTGCAGAACCTCATCAAGGCCGCCGAAGCGGTCGACCCCGGCTTCAAGATCGTGCTCATGCCGGACACCAACGGGCTGGCCTCGGTCGACAGCGCCACCCTTGCCTCCTCGATCGCCAAGCTGGCCGCCTCGAAGTCGGTCTACCGGCTGGCCGACAACCGCCTGGTCGTGGCGCCGTTCAAGGCCGAAGGCCGCACCGCGGCCTGGTGGGCCGACTGGATGAAGACCATGGAGACGAAGCACGGCATCAAGGTCGCCCTGGTGCCGACGTTCCTGGACTTCAACAAGAACCGCGCGGCCTTCGCCTCCATCAGCTACGGCTTCTCCAACTGGGGCAACCGCAACCCGGCGGGCAACGCTTCGCTGACCGCCAACATCACCACCGCGCACGACATGGACAAGATCTGGATGCAGCCGGTGTCGGTCCAGGACGAGCGGCCCAACCAGGGCATCTTCGACGAGGCCGGCAACACCGAGAACCTGCGCGCCTCCTGGAAGGGCGCGATCGACGGCAAGGCGGACTGGGTCCAGCTCACCACCTGGAACGACTACTCCGAGAACACCCAGTTCGCCCCCTCAGCCCATGCCGGGTGGACCTATCTGGACATCAACGCCTACTACCTGACCTGCTACAAGCTCGGCTGCCCGAAGATCACCAACGACGTGGCCTACCTCACCCACCGGATCCAGCCGGTCGCGGCCACGCCGACGTACGCGCAGACCAAGCTGATGAAGCTGCGCGGCGGCAGCACGGCGGCCCGTGACACGGTCGAGGTGCTCAGCATGCTCACCGCGGCCGGCAAGG
The DNA here is from genome assembly GCF_040605905.1 of Nonomuraea sp. NPDC005501. Classification (NCBI taxonomy): domain Bacteria; kingdom Bacillati; phylum Actinomycetota; class Actinomycetes; order Streptosporangiales; family Streptosporangiaceae; genus Nonomuraea; species Nonomuraea sp. NPDC005501. The sequence goes on from NZ_JBEXDT010000062.1 coordinate 39,098, forward strand.
TGTCGGTCACGATCGGCGGCACGACGCAGACCTACGACGCCCCCGCCGGAGTGTCGGCCAAGACGTTCCCGCTCAAGGCGGGCACCGCCTCGGCCACCGTGACCAGGAACGCCGCCACGACGGCGAAGGTCGTCTCGCCCTACCCGATCACCACCACACCGTTCGTGCAGGACCTGCACTACCGCGCGGCCTCCAGCGACCGCTGATCAGAACGCCGGGTCCCTGAGCCCCAGGGACCCGGCTTCGCCCGGAGCCTGTATCGAAGTCCGCCGTGGGGTGACTCCATCCCCCGCGGGGCGAAGAGCATGGTGCAAGAACGTCCAATATTCACTCGGCGCGGCTTTCCTACCGTGGTGGCATGACCTCCCGGAATGAACGCCTCCCTCTGAACCTTCCGCCCGGCACATCCGAAGCTCTCGGCAGGCAGGCCCTCGATTTCGTCGTCCGCCCGCCGACGACCCCGGCGACTTCGCCGCGTTGCTGGAGGTCTTCCGCCAGGCCGCCGCACAGGGCGTGAACACCGCCGGCTCGGGCTACCTGGCCTACTTCCCCTCTGGAGGTCTCGTCTCCTCCGCCCTGGCCGAGCTGCTGGCTCAGGTCGCCAACCGCTACACCGGCGTGGCGCAGACCGCCCCCGCGCTGGTGGAGATGGAGGAGGGCGTTCTCGCCTGGCTGGCCGGCCGGTTCGGCCTCCCCCCAGGGGCGGGTGGCTTGGTCACCACGGGAGCCTCGGTCGCCACCCTCTCGGCGGTCGTGGCCGCCCGCCATGACCGGCTCGGCGCCTCTTTCGGCGACGGCACCATCTATGTGACCGAACACACCCACTACAGCCTGGCCAAGGCCGCTCAGATCGCCGGATTTCCCGCCGAGCGGGTACGTGTCGTGCCCACTACGGACGACCTGCGTATGAACCCCCGCGCCGCAGCCGCCTGCTGAGCGGTGGCGCGATGCGGGGTTTGCCGGCCGGTCATGCTCCGGGTTCGCCCAGCCTCTCGGCGCCGGCCTCGGGGTGGCCCGCCTCCACCAGACGACGACTGGCCCGTTGCCACGTCAGGGTGTCCTCCAGGATCAGGTCCTCCACCACCTTGCCCCACCGCATGGTGAGGAACTGGGCGAACTGGTTCTGGTAGGGCTCGCCGAGGACGGTACTGCGAATGATCACGTGTGCGGCCAAGCGCTGGTTCCACAGGGGGCCACCGACGACGAGGCGTCGGACCTCGAAGCGTGGATTCGGAAGCAAGCGTCCGAACCGCTCGAACCAGCGTCGCAGGTCGGCGCGAGTGGAGAGACGGGCACCGAGCGCCGTGTCACTGATGAAGATCAGCTCACAGTCGGCCCGGAAATTAGCGAGAAGGGTGTCGATGTCGCCTTTCTCGACCGCGGCCAGCCCGCGCCGGTAGACCGCCGCCGCGATGCGGCCGATCATCTGACGTTCCGCTGCCGTGCTGCGAAGGTGCTCATGATCTGGGTCCTCCGTTAGATTGACAGTGTCAATCTAACGGAGTTGGACAGTGTCAATCAAGCATGATTCGCAAGCTGATAACCGTCCGGCGCGCCCTCGCAACGTCGGCGTGCACTTCGACGGAGACCTCCGCCACGCCTTGATCCAGGCCGCCGTGACGGCTCTGGACGAGGTCGGCGCCGACCACCTCAGCCTGCGCGACGTCGCACGCCGCATCGGGGTGTCGCACACCGCACCGGCCCACCATTTCACCGACAAGGCCGGGCTGCTGACCGCCGTCGCCGTCGAGGGGTTCCATCTGTTCGCCGAGCATCTGGGCGACGCGCTCGCGGCCACGCGCGACGGGCAGCCGCTTGACCAGCTTCCCGCCCTCGCCCGCGCCTATGCCGAGTTCGCCGAGCGGCATCCCGGCCGGTTCGAGGTGATGTTCCGCCCTGCGCTCATCCGTCCCGATGACCCTGACTATCAGCGCGCCGGCGATGCGGCCTTCGCGGCCCTGCGCGAGCACATCGGCCTGTGCCAGCGCCAGGGCTGGCGACCTGACGTCCCCACCGCGACCCTGACCGCCGCCACCTGGGCGTTCAGCCACGGCATCGCCACCTTGCGCATGCACGGCTCTTTGGCCCGGCACCATCTCGACTCATCCCTCGACGGCGTGGAACTCCTGGTCACCACCATGCTGGGGCGATCAGGGCAGGGTCCTACGTGATCCTGCGACGTCTTCGCCATGCTGAGCCGTAGGCCGCGGCGGGCCTGATCGCGGCCGGGATCGTACCCATCGGCTCCAGAACCGGCTGCGCGCGTGCCTCAGCCGGGTCGTCCAAGAGCGGTGGAGCGGACGCCTCTCTGGTACACCCCGGGGTTGCTCCGACGATCCGCCGGAAGTGCCGCGACAGGTGCGACTGGTCGCAGAAACCGGTCGCGACCGCCGTCTGGGCGGGCGGCATTCCGCCTTCGAGCAGCTTGCGGGCTTGCCGCACTCGTAACTGGACGACGTAGGCGTGCGGCGGCAGCCCGTAGGCGCGGCGGAACGAGCGGAGCAGCGCGAACGGCGTGATGCCCGCTGCTGCGGGCAGCTCCTGCAGATCCGGCGGGTCGGTCCAGGACGCGTGCAGCATCTCGCGCGCCCTGGCGGCGGCGCCGGAGCCGGCCTCGGCTGCACGGGCCGGAGACCGGCGGTTGCCGTAAGCGCCGATCAGCCGGGCCAGCAGCACGCGCAGCAGGGAATCCGCCGCCAGCCGCTGCCCCCGCTCCGCCGCGCGGTGGGCGGGCAGCAGGAGCCGGGCGGCGTGCTCGTCGGGTGCGGACCACTTCCCCACCGGCGAGATCGTCTTCAACAACATCTCCACCAAAACCCGGGACCGACACGCGAAGCAGCCGTCCGCGCTCTTCGAGAGGCTCGGCATCGAGGAGAAATGGGCGCTGCAGGACGCGCGGGCGGCCGAGGGGCTGGACGAGCGGCTGCTCCTGGTGGAGAAGCTGGACCAGACCGACATGCCGCTACTCGCGCTGAGCCCGCCGCACTACCGGCTGCTGTGCTCGTTGATCACCATGGTGCCGGCCTGGAGGGAGAGCGGCTGGATCCTGCGCCATCGCTTCTGACGCGCACCGCCGCCGATGCGCCCGCCAAGCGGTGGCACGGCGAGGGCGCCTTGGGACACGACGATGCCGGGAGCGCGATACGCTCCCGACATCTCCGCGGCGGGACTAGCTCAGCGTGAACGCCCGGGCCGTGGTCTGCTCGACCTTGTTGCCGTCGGCGTCCCACGCCTCGGCCCTGAGGCTGACGGCCCCCTTGGTACGGGCGAGCGCGGGATAGGTGAGCGTGGTGGTGAACACGCCGTCCCGGCCCTTCCTGACCGTGGCGTTCTGCCAGGTCCGGCCGTCATCGGTGCTGTAGGAGAGCTTCAGCCCGGCGATCGCCGGCAGCCTCTCGGTGGACGGCGCGTGGCTCACGTCGATCTCGAACGTGTGCCGGCGCCCGGCCGGGACGCTGTTGTCCAGCGCCTGCGTGTCCCCCAGGTCGTAGCCGACGAACACCAGCGGCTGGGGCCCGCACGCGCCGGTCAGCTGCGGCAGGGACAGGCAGACGTGGGTGCCGGTGACGGTGTCCGTCGGACGGCCCTTGGACCGGAACGTCCAGACGTTGGTGTTGCCGCGCGCAGTCTGTTCGAGCCGGTAGACGCCTTCCTCCTTCGGCAGGCTGTACATCGGGTAGGGGCTGCCCTGGTGGCGCGGGAGTTGCTCGGCGTCCTTGTACAACTTCGCGAGGCCGCTGAGATAGGTGTCTTCTCGTCCCTGCCGTCCGTTGCCGTTCACGAGGCTGAAAGAGGCCAGGAAGACATCGCCGGCCCGGCACATCGGACATTCCAGCCGGTAGTTGATCCCGGGCAGCGAGGGCATGATCTGGCTTCCGGGGGTGAGCACGCCCGCGTTCCAGTTCCGCGTCTCCCTGCCGGCCGCCTCGACCGTCGTGGCGATCCTGGCGGATTCGGTGCTGCCGGCGTCCACGGTGCCCAACCGGAGCGTGTCCGTGGACAACCCGCTGAAGTACTCGGGCCGCTGGGCAGGTCCGGCGAAGCCGAATGCGGCCGAGAACGACACCATCTCCAGCGGCTTGAAGCTGTGCCAGACCTCGAGCTGCCGGCCAGGGCCGTCCGGGCCGTGGAAGCCGGTGTCCACGGTGCGCAGCCGGTTCTGGGAGTAGCGGTGGGTGAGGTCGGCGGGGATCCTGCCTTCCTCGTACTCCTGCAGCTGGTAGGTGTAGTCGATGGTGGGAGTACTGGTGACCTCGAGGGTGAGGGGGCCGCGGGCCAGCTGTGCACGCAGCTTCTCACCGGCTGTCCTGAGTATCTGCGCCACCGGGAGCTCCGCCGTTCCGGCACCATGGGTCGAGGTGGGGACCTGGCACTGGGGGGCCGAGCCGTTGGGGAACAGCACGATGCCCACGGCGCCGGCGGCCTTCAACCGCCGGACACGCTCGATGTCGATCTCGCACGCCTGGGGCGGGCCGACGACGAGCAGCGCGAGTTTCCCGCGAAGGTCGGTGGCGGCGATCTCCTCGGGACTGGCGGCGCCGACGTAGGCCGGCTTGTAGCTGCGGGTCCCGGCCGGGAAGGGGATGTCCTCCACTCCCATGCTCTGTCCCTTGTCGAAGTACTCGTTCGTCCAGGATCCGATGGGGTACTTCTGGGGGGCCACAGCACGCACGGCCAGTTGCTCGTTGAACGCGGTGAGCCGGGTCGAGAACAGGAACTTCCCCTTGGTGACCTTCCGGGTGGGGCTGACATACCGGTCTCCGCCGGCGATGAGGCCCATCTCTCCCGAGGCCACCGGCATGCCGTCCCATGCCGTGCGCACAGACGTGATGGCGCCGACGGCGTGTCCCAGGTCGATCGGCTTCGGGGTCTCGTAGCGAAGGAGGACGGCCTTGCGGGCGTCCAGGGTGATCTCGCGCCCGCCCTCCGGCACGACGACCTCGGGATCCATCAGCGTGGCCGTCGGGCCGGCTCCGCCGTCGACCGGCTGGTGCACGATTCCGGCCGAGACGGCGTAGGTCCCGGGCTCGACCATGTACCGGTAGGTCCCGTCACCGAGGTAGGAGGCCCCCTTGACGCCGTAGGTGCCGGGGACGTCGACCGCGGTCGCCGCGACGTAGAACTCCAGGGGCCCCGGCGCCTGACCGTACCTGTTGATGGTGTGGATGGTCAGCGGGACCCGCTTGGGCCCGCGTACCAGGCCGATCGGGGTGGTGACGTGCGCACCCGCGGCGTCGGTGGCCACCAGGGCGCCGGTGTGGGCGCCTCTGGCGAGACCGTCCGGGTGCAGGGTGACGGTGGCCGAGGCGGTCCCGCCCGCCGGGACGGTCACGGTCGGGGCGCCGACCGTCAGCGCGCCCGCCGCGTCCTTCATGGTGGCGCCGAGCGTCAGGGTCACCTCGGCGTCGCCGTCGTTGGCGTAGGTGACGGTCCTGTCCACGGTGTCGTTCTGGCCGACCGCGATGGAACCGAAGTCGGCGTTGGGGGTGGTGGCGGTCACCTTCTGGGAGATGGCCCGGGCCACGTCCACCCGGCCGGCGCCCTGCTGGTAGACGGTGTGCCCGGCGTCCTTGGCGGTCGACATGAGGGCCGCCTTGAGCCGTTCGCCGCGCCAGTCGGGGTGTTCCTGGGCGAGGATGGCCGCGGCCCCGGCGACGTGCGGGGTGGCCATGGAGGTGCCCGAGAGCGTGGTGTGGAGGTCGTCGACGGGGGTGCCCAGGCTGGTGCCGGCCGCGCGGGCGGCGATGATGCTCACGCCCGGTGCGGCGATGTCCGGCTTGAGCGCGCCGTCGGAGACGCGCGGACCCCGGCTGGAGAAGCTCGCCAGTGCGTCGGACTTGTCGGTGGCGGCCACGGTCAGCGCCGACGCCGCGGCGCCGGGCGTGCCGACGGTCTCCTTCTCCGGCCCCGAGTTGCCGGCGGCGATCACGAACAGCGCGCCGGTCGATTCGCTGAGCTCGTTGACGGCCTGCGAGAGCACGTCCGTGCCGTCGGTGGGGTCACCGCCGATGCTCATCGAGACGATCTTCGCTTTGGCCTCGCCGACGGCCCACTCCATGCCGGCGATGATGGCGGAGCTGTCACCGGATCCGGCGTTGCCGAGAACCTTGCCGATGGCGAGCTTGGCGCCGGGTGCGACGCCCTTGCGGGAGCCGCCGGAGGCGGCGCCGGAGCCGGCGACGGTGGCGGCCACGTGGGTGCCGTGGCCGTGGCCGTCGGCCACTTCCTCGCCGGGGACGAAGCTGCGGCTGGTGACGATCTTCCCGGCCAGGTCGGGATGGGCGGCGTCGACCCCGGTGTCGAGGACGGCGACGGTGGTGCCGGAGCCGTCGAACCCGGCCTTCCACGCCTCCGGCGCGCCGATCAGCGGCACGCTCTCCGCGAGGTCGACCTTGACCTTGGCGTCCAGCCACACCTTCCCGATCCCGCCGGTCAGCGACGTGAGCTGCTTGTCCGGTGTCGCGGCGCTCCGGCCGCGCAGGGTGGACCAGAAGTCCAGCGCGCCGTCCTTGTCCACCGCCACCGCGGCGCCGTGGATGCTGGGCAGCGAGCGCTGGGCGGTGCTGGCGGGCAGTGCCTGCGCGGTGGCCGCGACCGAGGCCTGCGGAGCGCTGCCCAGGTACTGCACGATCAGCGGCAGTTGCCCGGCCGCGTCGTCGGCGAAGCCGTTGGTCGCCAGGTACCGCACGTCGAACAGGCGGCGCTCCAGGACCCCCGCCTCGATGGCGGGCCGCGCGTCATCCGGGATCACGAAGATCCCTTCCGGGCTCGCCTCGCTCCGGAAGATCGGCGTGCTGCCGTCCGGGCGGCGGACGGCCTCAGGGGTCGCGGTGTAGCGGCCGCTGCCGTCCCGGGTGAGCCGGACGGTGTCACCGGTGATCAGGGTGACGTTCCACCGGCCACCACCGGAACCGGCCGGCGTGACGACGTCGCCGTCATCCCCGGAGGCGGCACTCGCGGCCGCCGTCGTGAGCAGTCCGGCGACCAGCGCCGTGACGACGGCTCCGGCTAACAGTCTGGGCATGCTGCGTTCCTGCCTTCTTGCGGGATGGGGGACGGGGCAGCGCTACGGGCGGGCCTCATGCGTCGACCCAGCTGTCGTCGAGCTCCGGCGCCGGTGTGCCGTCGGCAACCTGCTGGTCATCGTCCTTGTCTTCGGGAGCATGGTCGGGCATGCGACAAGGGTCGAGGCTCCGGCCGCGAGTTACCTATGGGGCGAATGCCCCATTTGTTGTACGTCGGCCAGACGGTTGGCGATCGCGGCACGCGAGTGCAGGCCGAGTTTGCGCATCGCGGCGCCCAGATGCTTGTCGACGGTCTTCGCCGACACGAAGAGCTGCCTGGCGATCTCCTTGTTGGTCAAGCCGGTGGCCGCCAGCCTGGCCACCGCGCTCTCCCTCGGCGACAGCTCGGAGCCGTAACCGCGGGGGCCGCCCCGATGGCGGGCCGGCGAGGACAGGCCCCACTGCCTGCCCGCTCGGGTGGCGCGATCGAGATCCCAGCCGGCGCCCAGCCTGCCGTACGCCTCGATGGCGGCCGACAGGAGGTCGGCGGCCCGCTCGTCACCCACGGCGAGCAGTCGCGTGGCGGCCTGCTCGCGCGCCTGCGCCGCCTCGTAGGGCGCGGGAAGCCGGTCATAGGCGGCCGCGGCGGCCGTGAACCGTTCGGCGTCGCCCGTCAGGAAGCCTCTGGCGTGCTCGAGCGCCGCCGGCGCGAGAGGGGCGTCCAGCTCGGCGAGCTCGCGATCGAGACGCGTCACCAGCTCGGCGGCCTCGTCGGCGCGGCCCACACTGACCAGAGCCTCGGCCAAGGCCGGAACCGCCCGCACGCCGACCGGCCACAATCCCTTGTCCGCCCACAGGGCGAACGTCGCGGCGGTGCCCGCCACCGCGGCGCTCGCCCCGCCCCGGGCCGTGGCGAGCCGGAGCAGCGCGCTCACCGGCAGCGGCAACATGTCCACGGCGCCCGTCTCGAGGTTCTCGCGCACCAGGTCGTCGAACCGGATGCCGTCGAGCCTGCCCTGCGCGAGTGCCAGGCACGCCGCGACGGTCTCGGCCAGGACGTGGTAGGTCCGCTGCCCGGCGAACAGGTCCAGCAGGACCTCGACCTCTTCCCTCAGCCCCTGCCACGAACCGGTGCAGTAGGCGTGGACGGCCAGATCCACCCGGCACCTGAACTCGGTCAGGCGCGTGACGTCGTGCCTGACGGCCTCCGCGAGAGCGGTGTCCAGCAGTTCCTTCGCGGTGTCATGGTGTCCGGCGAGTGCGGCGATCGCGCCGACGGAGTCGTAGGCCACCACCTCCCACCGATTGGCCGGACGGTTCCCGGTCTGCTCCAGCATCTGCCCGGTCAGCGCGGCCCGGCGCGGGTCGCCGATGGAGGTCAGGACCATGGCGGCCTTGCCGAGGACGGAGACCCTCCGCTCGGGTTCGTCGATGGCCGGGATCAGGGCGAGTGCCCGGTCGAGCCACGACAGATGCTCGGCGAGCGGGATGCCGGGGCCGTTCGGAATGCTCAGCCCCACCATCGCCGAGGCTGCCAGAAAGGGGTTGTCCAGCAGCTCGGGAACGGCATCGGCGATCTGGCGGAAGCGTTCGCGCAGTGCGCCCGATCTTTCGAGCTGCAGACCGATGAGGAAGTTCAGCTCACCGCGCACAGGGCCTGCCGGCTGCCGTTGCGCGGCCTCGCGCAGCAGGTCGATGACCTCGCCCGCGGACAGCGCGTAGCCGGCCGCCCATCCCAGCCGCACCGCGATCCGGCCCTGCCGGACCGGATCGAGGGGCGCGTGCCGAAGCACCGCTTCCAGCAGGCGCTCCGCCTCGGCGTCGTTGGCCAGCGCCACCGCCTGGGCCGCGGCCTTCTCCGCGGCCTCGACCCACGCGTCGTGGTCGCCGGCGCGGCGGTGATGGTGGGCGATCTGCCCCAGCGGCTCGGGACGCTGCCGCGACACGGCCGCCGCGGCGCGCGCGTGCAGCGACTGCCGCCTGGGCAGCGGGACGCTCTCGTACACCGCCTGAACGGCCAGCATGTGCCGGAACCCGGCAGCCCCCGCGCCTTCGGTGAACAGGCCGCGCTCCAGCAGCTCGTCCAGGCCCGCGCGGGCGTCCTGCGCCCGCGCGTGGCAGGTGGCCACGAGTACGGACACCGGCACGGGCACCTGCAGCACGGCCGCGGCCTCCGCCATCGCCTGCGCGCTCGCGCTCAGGCCGCGCACGCGCTCCAGCACCGAGTCACGCACCCCGGCGGGGACGTCCAGCGCGTCGAGTGCCTTGCGGGCCCATCCGGTGCCGCGCTGGACCAGCATGCCGCGTCCGCGCAGCAGCGCGACCAGCTCCTGGATGGCGTACGGCAGCCCGGAGGTCCGCTCGCACAGGTAGGCGGCGAACTCCTCCGACACCTGCGCGGTGCCCAGGATCGAGGCGGTCAGCTCGTTGGTCTGGGCCACGTTCAGCGGCGGCAGGACGATGCGGGCCCGTGTGACCTCGGCGCGGTGCCGGGTCATGAGCGCCCTGATGCCCGGGTCGACCTCCTCGCCGCGGAAGGTCAGCACGAGCGCGAGCCCGGCCGGCGGGTCGGCCAGCAGGTAACCGAGGAACGCCACCGTCTGCTCGTCGGCCCAGTGCATGTCCTCCAGCACCAGCACCACCGGGCCCAGCGCCCTGAGCAGCTCCGCCAGCCCGCGGAACACCCGATGCCGCCGGCCGGCGGGATCGTCGAGCGGCTCGGGCGCCGGCGGCAGGCAGGGAGCCAGCTCGGGAAGCAGCGGACGCAGGGCGCCGGTCACCGGTGACAGGAGCGCCTTGTCCAAATGCTCCCCGGTGCCGCGCAGCGCGTCGAGGAGCGGACCGAGAGGGAACGGCTCGCGGATCTGCACGCATCCACCGACGAGCAGCAGGTGAGCGCCGAGTTCCGGCTCCGAGGCGAGCTCCCCGACGAGCCGCGTCTTGCCGATCCCCGCCTCGCCCTCGATCAGGGCGACGGAAGGCGCGCGCGCCACCACAGCCAGCAGGCGCCGCAGCTCCGCGGCCCGCCCCACGAGGACCGGAGAGATCACCCGGTCTCCGGTCACATCAGCGTCGTCCATGGTCAGTGCTATTGAAGCGGCCCTTATACGGGTTTGTCACCTCATGCGCCGCCTTCGACCCGCCTGAAGATCGGAAGTCCGCCCAGGCCCTAGGATCCCCTGACCTCCCACCAGCCGCGCGTGCATGACCACTTGCCCGCGGCCTTCACGCATGCGCGGAACTTGCGGCCCCCCGGGGCGTCCACCGCGAACGACGTGGCGCTGCGGCCTCCCCTGCCCACGACCGCGTGGCAGGCGTGGTAGGTGCGGCCTCCGTCGTCCGTCCAGTCGACGGAGACCCTGTCGCCGGCGCGCAGGCCGGTGCCCCATGCCCACCACACGTCACGGCCTCTGTAGACACCGTTGGCCTCGTACAGGTAGACCGCGCCGCGGCGCCCCGACGCCCCTGCCATGCGCTGCCATGTGCTCCTGGGCACGTCGCGACTCACCCTCAGCCGCGCCCCGCACGAGTAGTTGATCGGTCCCGCGGCCTGGGCGTGCGACACCTGACGGGCGTCCCGCACGGAGGCGCCGGCGGGCGAGGCGGCGGTCAGGACACCGCCGGCCACCATCGCGGCGACCGCCAGAGTTCGGAGGTTACGCATGTGCTCTCCCCTGTTGCGGAATCTTGTCGACCGCAGAGTAGGAGCGCCTCTGTTGAGAATTCGTTGAGCATGCGTTGACCGGCTGTTCCAGGGCAAGAGCTGTGCGCCGCGTTCGTCGCGGTACGGTGAGCACCCGGCGGCGTACGGCCACCAGGACGGAAGCGAAGGGAACCTCGCGTCATGAACGCCACCGGACCGTTCAAGGGCCTGGTGGCGACCTGGCGGCGGGCCCGCGACCGGCACGGCTGGCTCGACCATCTGTCCCGCGCCGTGGTGCGCTACGACAAGGCCGACGGCGGCCGGCTGTCGGCGGCCCTCACCTACTACTCCTTCTTCGCCACCTTCGCCCTGGCCCTGCTGGCCTTCGGCATCCTCGGCCACGTCATGGACGACCCGACGGTCCTCGCCACGGTCCAGCACTACCTGAGCGAGAACTTCCCGCGCCTCGACGTCCAGGCGCTGCGGGAGGCCGGGGGCACGGCCGGCGCGGTGGCCTTCGTCGCGCTGCCGGTGACCGGGCTGTTCTGGATGGACACCCTGCGCTCGGCCACCCGGGCGATCTGGCGGCTGGAGGAGTACCCGGGCAACTTCTTCCTGCGCCAGCTCATCGACCTGGGCGTGATGGCCGGGCTGGGGCTGCTGCTCGCCCTGTCGCTCGCCGTCGCCTTCGCCGCCGAACGGCTGCTGACGTGGCTGGCCGTGCTCACCGTGGGCGTGGAGGCCCTCCCGGCCCAGTGGGTGCTCACCGCGGCCGGGATCGTGCTCGGCCTCGGCGTGAACACGCTGCTGGCCATGGCGCTGCTGACCGCGCCGCCCCGGTTACGGATGCCGCTGCGCCGCGTGATGGGCCCGGCGCTGGTCATCACCGCCGGGCTGGAGATCCTCAAGACGCTCGGCCAGGTCTACGTCAACCTCACCGCGGCCAACCCCGCCTACCGGGTCGTCGCGGGCGCGGCGGGCATGCTGCTGTTCCTGAAGGTGCTCAACCAGCTCATCCTGTTCGCCACCGCCCTGACGGCCACCGGGACGGCGGGCGAGGTCAAGGATCTGGCCGTCCGGAGGCGCGGCATCGACGACCGCGCCGCCCACCTGTGACCCGGAGGATTCCGGTCTACCCGGTGGAGCCGCGGACGACCAACGGGGTGGGCAGGATCCGCGGGAGAGGGGTGACGCCTTCGTTGATCATCGTGATGACCGCCGCGGCCGCCACCATACCGAAGCCCGCCTTGTCCTGGGCCAGCGTCGTCAGTCCCGGCGGCACCAGCGCGGCCAGCTCGATGTCGTCGAACCCGACCAGCGCGATGTCGTCGGGCACCTTCAATCCCGCCTCCGTCACGGCCCGCAGCGCGCCGATCGCCATCTCGTCGCCTGCGACGAACACCGCGTCCGGCCGCTCCTCCAGCTCCAGCAGGGTACGCATCGCGGCATGACCACCGGACAGGTAGAAGTCGCCCTCGACGACCAGCTCCGGCCGATGTGCCAGACCGAGCGCGGCCAGCTCCTCCAGGTAGCCGCGCAGCCGCTCCGCGCCCGGCCCGGTGCGGACCGGGCCGGTGATGGTGGCGATGACCCGGCGCCCGGTCGCGTGCAGGTGGCGGACCGCCTCGCGCGCCCCGCCCACGTTGTCGGAGGTCACGTAGGTGGTCCACGGCCCCTGGACGGGCCGGTCGAGGGAGACGCACGGCACCTCTGATCCTGCCAGCGGCTGGAGCGAGGGGTCGGCCCTGCCGTTGTCTATGAAGACCACGCCGTCGAGGTTGTGCCTGCGTACGGCGCGGAGATAGCTGTCGGGCGTGCCGTCCTCGCTGGTGGCGAGCATGAGCAGGTGGTAGCCGCGCTCGCTCAGCGCGGTCTTCAGCCCGATGAGGATGTCCTGGAAGAACGGGTGCCGCCAACCGGGACGGCGGTGGTCGGTGTCCCAGATCAGGCCGACCATGTGGGACCTCTTGGTGGCCAGAGTGCGGGCCGACTCGTTGGGCGAGTATCCGATGCGTGTCGCGGTGCTGAGAATGAGCTCGCGGGTCTGGGCGTTCACCACCTCGGGGCTGTTGAACACGCGGGAGACAGTCGCCGGCGAAACCCCGCAAAGGCGCGCCAGCTCACGAATCGTTGCCACGGACTTACGTTATCGCACCTCGCTGAAACCGGTTTCATGTAACCGGTTACCGGGAAAGTATGGGAGAGCTGACAGCGTGTCAACCAACACCGCCAATTTCTTTTGCGTGACGTTTCTGTGACTTGACAGAGAATGGTGGAGTTATATGGGATGTCGCACTGACAGGCCGATGCCGCACCGTTGCCGCGGGGCTCGGCCTTCTCATCGCATCTCGCAGTCACCCTTCCTCTCCTTCGAAGGAGTCCCAGGTGTCTGCTGGACGAATCCGTCTCGCTGCCGGAGTGCTCGCCCTCGGCATGCTCGCCACCGGTTGCGGCGGCTCCCCCTCCACCGGCTCCACTCCGGCCGAGGGCAAGATCACCCTGACCCTCAACCTGTTCGGGAACATGGGCTTCAAGGAGCTCTACGCCAAGTACGAGGCCGCCCACCCCAATATCAAGATCGTCGAAAGGACGTCGGCGTACAACGACCATCACCGCAACCTCGCGGCGCACCTGGCCACCGGCAGCGGCACCGCCGACGTCGAGGCGATCGACACCGGCTTCATCGCCCAGTTCAGGAACCAGCCCCAGCACTTCGCCGACTTACGCCGGCACGGCGCCGACCAGCTCAAGGATCGCTGGCTGCCGTGGAAGTGGGAGGCGTCGCTGGCCAAGTCGGGGGCCCAGATCGGCTACGGCACCGACGTGGGCGGCCTGGCCATGTGCTACCGCCGCGACCTGTTCGAGAAGGCCGGGCTGCCCACCGACCGTGACGAGGTCGCCAAGCTCTGGCCCGACTGGACGTCCTACTTCGAGACCGGCAAGCGCTACACCGCCAAGAAGCCCGAAGGCGCCGCGTTCTTCGACGGCGGCCCCCAGGTGTTCAACGCGATGGTCGGCCAGGCCGAGACCGGCTACTACGACACCCAGGACAAGGTCGTGGTCGCCACCAACCCGGCCATCCGCTCCGCCTACGACGAGGTGCTCAAGGCCGTGGCCGACGGCCAGTCGGCCAAGCTCGTCGGCAGCTCGCCCGCCTGGAACACCGGCTTCGCCAAGAGCCAGTTCGCCACCATCGCCTGCCCCGCCTGGATGCTCGCCAAGATCCAGGACCAGGGCAAGGACTTCGCCGGCCAGTGGGACGTGACCGCCATCCCCGGCGGCGGCGGCAACTGGGGCGGCTCCTACCTGACCGTCCCCGCCAAGGGCAAGCACGTGAAGGAGGCCGTGGAGCTGATCGCCTGGCTGACAGCGCCCGAACAGCAGATCGAGGTGTTCACCAAGCACGGCATCCTGCCCTCCACCGTCGCCACCTACGACAAGCCCGAGGTGACCGGGCTCAAGCATGAGTTCTTCAACAACGCGCCGATCGGGCAGATCTTCACCACCGCCGCCCGCAACCTCAAGCCCCAGTACCAGGGCCCGAGGGCCGGCGACATCCAGACCGCCATCCGCGACGCGATCAACCGCGTGGAGGAGGGCAAGCAGAGCGCCGCCGAGGCGTGGACGCAGATGCTCGGGGACGTCGAGCGCATCAGCAAGTGACGCGCGTCGATCCGTGAAAGCCGGGTGACGGCGGGCGGTCAGGACCCGCCGTCGCCACCCTTCCCCCGAGGAGCCGACCATGACCTCCGTCAGATCAGGGCCTCGGCGCCGCTGGGCCTACCAGCTCGACGTCAAGGGCTCGCCGTACCTCTACATCGCCCCGTTCTTCCTGCTGTTCGGCGTGCTGGGCATGTTCCCGCTGCTGTACACCGCGTACGTCTCTCTCACCGACTGGAACCTGCTGGACCCGGACCGCGAATGGGTGGGGCTGGCCAACTACGCCGAGCTGCTGGCCGACGACTACTTCTGGAACGCGCTGTTCAACACCGTCAGCATCTGGCTGTTGTCCACCGTGCCGCAACTCCTGGCCGCGCTGTTCATCGCGCACATGCTCAACCGCCGGCTGCGCGCCCGCACGCTGTTCCGGATGGGCGTGCTGCTGCCCAACGTGACCTCGATCGTCGCGGTCACGATCATCTTCGCCCAGCTCTTCGGCCGCGACTTCGGCATGGTCAACTGGGCCCTCGATCTGGTGGGCCTGGATCCCGTCGACTGGCAGGCCGGCACGCTCTCCTCGCACGTCGCGATCTCGATGATCGTCATCTGGCGGTGGACCGGCTACAACGCCCTCATCTACCTGGCCGCCATGCAGACCATCCCCGAGGGCCTGTACGAGGCGGCCCGGCTGGACGGGGCGAGCCAGCTCACCCAGTTCCGGAAGATCACCGTGCCGATGCTCCGCCCCACGATCATCTTCACCGCCGTCGTGTCCACCATCGGCGGCTTCCAGATCATCGCCGAGCCGCTGCTGTTCCAGGCCGGCACCGGCAACCCGACCGGCGGCTCGGACCGCCAGTTCCAGACCGTCGGCCTCTACCTCTACGAGCAGGGCTTCAGCCTGTACGAGTTCGGCTACGCCTCGGCGATCGCCTGGACCCTCTGCGTGATCATCGTGGTCATGGCGCTCGTCAACTTCGCCGTCACGCGCAGGATCAGGAGCAGCTGACATGGCAACCGTCACCGCGGTCCGACGCCGCCTGAACCCCCGGGGAGCAGGGTTCTGGACCTACGCCGCGCTCGTCGCCGTGCTGCTCGGCTCGCTGTTCCCCATCTACTGGTCGCTGGTCGTGGCCTCCCATGACAACGACGCCATCGCCAGCGTGCCGCCGATCCTCACCCCCGGGGGCCACCTGTTCGAGAACATCGCCCGGGTCTTCGACACCACCCCGTTCGGCCAGGCGATGCTCAACTCCGTCCTCGTGTCGGGCACGGTCACCGTCTCGGTCGTGCTGTTCTCCACGCTGGCCGGCTTCGCCTTCGCCAAGCTGCGCTTCCGCGGGCGCAACGTACTGCTCCTCCTGGCCATCGCCACCACGACCGTGCCGCAGCAGCTCGGCATCATCCCGCTGTACATCCTCATGGCGGAGTTCGGCTGGACCGGCAGGCTCGAGGCGGTGATCGTGCCCGGCCTCGTCACCGCGTTCGGCGTGTTCCTCATGACCCAGTACCTCTCCAGTGCCATCCCCGACGAGCTGCTGGAGGCCGGTCGCATCGACGGGTGCAGCACACTGCGGCTGTTCTGGCACGTCGTGCTGCCCGCCGCCCGCCCGGCCGCCGCCGTGCTCGGCCTGTTCACCTTCATGCACGCCTGGAACGACTTCTTCTGGCCGCTGGTCGTCCTCACGCCGGAGAACCCGACCGTCCAGCTCGCCCTCTCCAGCCTGGCCAGCGGCTACACCACCGACTACGCGCTCGTGCTCACCGGCACCGTGCTCGCCATCGTGCCGATCGTGGCGGTCTTCGCCGCGCTGGGCCGCCAGATCATCGGCGGAATCATGTCAGGAGCGATCAAGGGATGACCCAGGAACACACCGCCTTTCCCCCCGGGTTCGTGTGGGGGACGGCCACCGCCGCGTACCAGATCGAGGGCGCCGTGGACGCCGACGGGCGCGGGCCCTCCATCTGGGACACGTTCTGTCGCGTCCCCGGCGCGGTGGCCAAGGGCGAGAGCGGCGAGCACGCCTGCGACCACTACCACCGCTGGCGGGAGGACGTGGAGCTGATGGACCGGCTCGGCACCGGCGCCTACCGCTTCTCGCTGGCCTGGCCCAGGATCATGCCCGACGGCGACGGCCGGGTGAACCAGCGCGGCCTCGACTTCTACCGGCGGCTCGCCGACGCCCTGCGCGGGCGCGGCATCGAGCCGTACGTCACCCTCTACCACTGGGACCTGCCCCAGGCGCTGGAGGACCGCGGCGGCTGGCGCGAGCGCGACACCGCCGAGCGCTTCGCCGACTACGCCGAGGTCGCGCACGAGGCGCTGGGCGACACGGTGTCACAGTGGATCACGCTGAACGAGCCGTACTGCTCGTCCATCGTCGGCTACGCCGAAGGCCGCCACGCACCCGGCGCACGCGAGGGTCACGGCGCGCTGGCCGCCGCCCACCACCTGCTGGTGGGCCACGGCTTGGCGGCGGCCAGGCTGCGGGCACGGGCACGGCCGGGACAGCGGGTCGGCATCACGCTCAACATGTCGCCCACGGTGCCCGCGACCGGCTCGGCGGCCGACGCCGACGCGGCACGCAGGATGGACCTGCTGGTCAACCGCCAGTTCACCGACCCGCTGCTGCTCGGCGTCTACGCCTCCGACATGGTGGAGACCTTCGGCGCGATCAGCGACTTCTCCTTCCGCCGCGAGGGCGACCTGGAGGTCATCGGCGCTCCGTTGGACTTCCTGGGCGTCAACTACTACTACCGCATCCACGCTGCCGCGGCGCCGTACGAGCAGGCGGATCCCGCGCTGCGCTCCGCCTTCGACCTCGGGGTGCGCAGCGTCACCCCGGACGGCGCGGCGACCAGCGGGCTGGGCTGGCCGGTGGAGCCGCAAGGGCTCCACCAGACTCTCCTCGGCCTGGCCGGGCGCTACCCCGCGCTCCCGCCGATCTTCATCACCGAGAACGGCTACGGCGACGACGGGACTCTCGACGACACCGGTCGCGTCGAGTTCCTGCGCGACCACCTGGCCGCCATCCGCGCCGCGATGACCAACGGTGTGGACGTGCGCGGCTACTTCTGCTGGTCGCTGCTGGACAACTTCGAGTGGGCCCGCGGGTACGCCGCCCGGTTCGGCCTCGTCCACGTCGACTACGAAACCCAGGCCCGCACCGAGAAGGCCAGCTTCCACTGGCTGCGCGAGTTCATCGGGAAACAGGGATGAGGACCCTGGCATCCGACCTCGGCACCTCATCGGTACGAGCACCGGTCCATGAGACCGTCGCCGACCGGGCATGATCCGAGCGGCGCGCCCGGCCAGATCAGCCGGGATCCGGGTGAGCTGTCCTGAGTTCCCCGCGCAGCCGGGCCGGGTCGGCTGCGGTGGCGGCCGTCTTCCCGTCCAGTCGCCAGCCCTTCCCGTACGCCGCGGCGAAGGCTTCCTCGCCCAGCGCGGCCCGCCCTCGGCGGGTGAGCTCGCGAACCTGCCGATCGGTGTGGTCGTGAGCGCCGCGCAGCCCGGACGCGGCGCCGAGCAGGACGGCCGACTCGTGATGCCGTCCGCGCGCCTCGGCGAACGCGGCGGCGTTCACCGCCACCAGCGACAGGATCGGCAGGTCCCGGGTCTCCAACGCCGCCGCGTACGCCTTCTCCAGCGCCTTCTCCGCGCCGGCCAGGTCACCGGTCTCCAAGCAGAGCGAGGCCCGTGCGCTGCCGACCAGCGTCCGCACGTGGTCACCGGCGAACGTGGTGTCGCCGTCAAGATCCCGTTCGGCGTCGTCCAGCAGTGCGCGCGCCCGGTCCAGGTCGCCGAGCCGCACCCGGAAGCCGGCCTCCCACGCGTCGAACAGAACCAGCAGCTCCTTCGACGTCGCCCGCCGCGCCCGCTCGCGGGCCGATTCGGTCAGCGCGATCGCCAGGACGGTGTCGCCGCGCCGCAGGTGCAGGTCGATCCAGCGCAGGTCGCTGAACACCTGGTCGCCGAGGCTGAGCGAGCCGAACTCGCCGGCCAGCGACCGGGCCTCGCGCAGGTCGGCCAGCGCGCCGTCGAGGTCGCCGTCGTACTGCCGCAGCTGGGCGCGCATCGGCAGCGCGGTGGCCTGGCCCCAGCGGTCGCCGACCTGCCGGAAGCGGGCCAGGGCCGCGTTCACGTCGGTGCGCGTCCTGTCGAGCTCGCCCGCGTTCTCGGCGAGCCGGGCCCGGAACATGCGGGCCAGCCCGGACAGCCACACGTCGTCGCCGTCGGCCAGGTGCTCGACGATCGCGAGCGCGGTCTTCTCCTCCTGCAGGAACGCGAGCGTGAGCGCGTACGCGCCGTACGGGCCGGGCAGCTCCGGGTACGCGAGCAGCCGGTTGGTCAGCTCACGTATCTGCGCCCGGTCGTGCGCGATCTCCCCGGCGGTCATCCCTGGCCGGGTGTCGACCCGGTTGGACAGGTAGATCGCCTGGGCGCAGTCGCGGTCGGGCGTCGGCTCCCCGCAGGGCACCGCCAGTGCCTCGCCCAGCCAGTAGGCCGCGTCGCGGTGCCGGCCGAACATCTGCCAGAACCAGGTCAGGCTCAGGGCGAGCGCGACCGCGCCGGGAGCGTCGCCGGTGTCGCACCGCCGGCGCAGGGCGGCCAGCGCGTTGTCGTACTCGGCGCTGATGAGTCGCATGGCCGTCAGCTGTCCGGGGCCGCGCAGCTGCGGATCGTACCGGGCCATGAGCTTGGTGAAGTAGCCGGCGGCCAGGTCACGTACGGTGCCGAGGTCGCCCGTCTCGGCCAGGCGGTCGGTGCCGTACTCGCGCAGCGTCTCCAGCATGCGGTATCGGCCCGGTGCCGGGCAGGTCGAAGACGCCGTGGACCTTGTCCATGGTCAGCGTCGGCGACCGGTGCCGCCACGCCCCGCCGGGCCCTTCGGCGGCGTCCAGG
>NZ_JBEXDT010000063.1:0-58280 GCF_040605905.1 Nonomuraea sp. NPDC005501
CGTGCGACCAGTCGTCGGAGGCGAGCAGGATCTCGCAGACGGTCCGCGAGTCGCGCATGGCGCACGACAGGCCGGTGCCGAGGACCGTGTCGGCGCCGAGCCTCCCGCCCGCGACCCCTCGTCCGGCCTCGACGGCTCCGACGGCGCCCGGGAGCCCGGCGGCGCCGCGTACGTGATCCAGGAGCACCACGCCCGCTCCCTGCACTGGGACCTGCGGCTGGAGCGCGACGGCGTGCTCGCCTCGTGGGCCGTCCCGAAGGGCCTGCCGGCCGACCCCGCCGTCAACCACCTGGCCGTCCACACCGAGGACCACCCGATGGAGTACCTCTCCTTCCACGGCGAGATCCCGGCGGGCGAGTACGGCGGCGGCACGATGACGATCTGGGACCGGGGCACGTACGAGACGGAGAAGTGGTCGGATCGCGAGGTCAAGGTGGTGCTGCGCGGGTCCCGCGCCTCGGGACGGTTCGTGCTGTTCCAGACGAACGGCAAGAACTGGATGATCCACCGGATGGACCCGCCGGCGCGCGACCCGTTCCCGCCGCTGGAGCCGATGCTGCCGATCGAGCGCGCCCGGCCGCCGCGCGACGAGGAGGCGTACGCGTTCGAGTTCGCGTGGGGCGGCCGGCGGCTCCTGGTGCCGATCGACGGCGGCCGGACGGACGCCGCGCGGGAGCACCCGTGGCTGCGGCCCCTCGCCGCCTCGTTCGGCAGCCGCAGCGCGGTCCTGGACGGCGAGGTCGTCACGCTGGGCGGCGCGGAGGTACTGGTCTGCTACGACCTGCTGTACGACGACGGCCGCTCGCTGGTGGCCGAGCCGTTCACGGTTCGCCGCGCGGCCCTGGAGGCGCTCGGACTGTCGGCGGCGCGCTGGCAGACGGCCCCGTCGTGGCCGGGCCAGGCGGCACCGGTCCGCCGGGCCGCCCGCGAGCAGGGCCTGCCGGGCGTCGTCGCCAAACGCCTCGACGCCCCGTACGAGCCGGGCCCGTCCAGGGCATGGCTCCTCATCCCCTCCGCCAAGCCGTAGCGAACGGCGACCAGCACGTCAGGCAGGTGGGATGAGCTCCGCCCCGGCGCCCCGCGAACGGAGCGGGAGCCGAGGCACGGTGCGCGGTGAAGCCGGGTCAGTTGACGCGGATGTCGGGGAAGAGCGGCTCGGTGGAGTCGGTGTCGGGCATGAGGACGGCGAGCATCTCCGCGGTCCGCTTCCCCTCGTCCGCCGAACGGGCCAGCATCACGGCCTCGTAGGCGGCCAGGGCGTCTTCGACCGTGGGGTGGTCGACGAGGGCCTGGGCGAGTTCGGCGCCGTCGAGCATGGCGAGGTTGGCGCCGACGCCGGCCGGCGGCATCAGGTGCGCGGCGTCGCCGAGCAGGGTGATGCCGGGCACGCGCTGCCAGATGTGCGGGACGGGCAGCACGAAGATCGGCCGGTTGACGAACGGGCCCTCGTTGAGGCGCAGCATGGCGAGCAGGCTCTCGTCCCAGCCCTGGTACATCTCCAGGAGCCGGGCACGGACGGCGTCGGTGTCGTCGGGGGCGAGGCCGGCGTTCCAGTCGAGAGGGCCGCGGAAGGCGATGTAGACGCGGACGTGGGCGTTGCTGTTGCGCTGCGCGATGAGGCTGAGGCGGCCGGCCTTGGCGGTGAAGGTGCCCTGGCCGATCAGCCGGGCGAGGTCGGGGTGGCGGTTGTCGATGTCGTCGAAGTGGATCTCGACGAAGGTGACGCCGCTGTAGACGGGTTCGGTGTCGGTGAGGGCGGGGCGAACCCGGGACCAGGCGCCGTCGGCGCCCACCACCAGGTCGAACACCTCGCTGCCGCCGTTGGCGAAGTCCAGGCGCACCGTGCCGTCCGGCAGGGCGGTGGTGGTCTCCACGGAGTGCTCCCAGCGGACGGTGCCGGGGAGGAGGGAGTCCATCAGCAGGGTGCGCAGCTGTCCGCGGTCGATCTCGGGGGCGGCGGTGTCGTCTGGCTCGGGGACGAAGTGCCGCACCATGACGGCGTTGCGGTCCATCATGCGCAGTTCCTGGCCTTCGGGACGGGACAGGGCGAGGAACTGGTCGAACAGCCCGGCGGCGCGCAGGGCGACCTGGCCGGTGGGGGCCTGGATGTCGAGGGTGCCGCCCTGGGAGCGGGCGGTGGGGTCGGCCTCGCGCTCCAGGACGGTGACGGGGATGCCGTGGTTCTGCAGGATGCGGGCGCAGACGAGCCCGCCGGGGCCGGCGCCGATGATCGCGATACGGGAAGTGCCGGTCATGGGGTGGTGCTCCGTTCCGTAAGGGAGTGATTGAGGGATGGAGAGGGTCAGCTCTGCTGCTTCTCGGCCTTGGGCAGGAGGCAGGCGAGGGCGATGGGCGCGGCGGTGAAGGCGACGGTCCACCAGAAGGCGGTGCCGAACGCCGTGGCCGGCCCGGCGGCGGTGTGCGGGGCGTGGCCGATGGCGCGGGTCAGGACGATGGCGATGACGGTGGTCCCGAACGGCGCGCCGATGCGCTGGACGATGTTGAACGCGGTGGTGCCGCGGGCGATCTCGGCCTTGGGCAGCCCGGCGACGGCCAGTGCGCTGATGGAGGGGGTGCCGGCGCCGATCCCCATGCCCCGCACGACCAGGGACACGATCAGTAACCAGGTCATGTCACGGGTGGCGGGGAAGGCGAACGGGATGGTGCCCAGTGCCATCAGGATGAAGCCGCCGATGATCCGCCACCGGGCGGGGACATCGGCCAGAAGCTTCTTGGCGAAGATGATCAGGACGGCCGCGCCCAGGCCCTGGGGCACCAGGAGCAGGCCGGCTTCGATGATGGAGGCGCCGCGCACCTGCTGGAAGTACAGGGGGAGCAGCAGGAGCCCGCCGAACATGGTGAAGCCGGACAGGACGGTGAGGCCGCCGGCGACGGTGAAGCTGCGGTCCCTGAACAGCCGGACGTCGATCAGGGCCTTGGTCCCATCGCGCAGGGACCACAGGACGAAGGCGGCGAGCAGGGCGAAGCCCGTGGCGATGGGAGCCCACACGCCGGCGGAGGCCGGGCCGCTGCCGGCGTCGACGTTGCTCAGGCCATAGATCACGGCGACCAGGGCGGGGGCGAGCAGGGCCAGGCCGACGGCGTCCAGGGAGCGCTTCTGGCCATCGTCCTGCCTGGGCGGCAGAACGATCCGGGCGAGGATCAGCCCGGCGACGCAGAACGGGATGTTCACCAGGAACAGCCAGCGCCAGTTCGCGCCCTGGACGAGGGCGCCGCCGACGACGGGGCCCAGGATCGGGCCGACCTGCACCATGAGGGACAGGCTGCCCATGGCGACCATCAGGCGTTCCCGGCCGGCGGCCTGGGCCATCAGGGCCATCATCGCGGGCAGGATCAGCCCGGCGCCCAGGCCCTGCAGGACCCGGAAGCCGATCAGCGAGGGCAGGTCCCAGGCCAGGCCGGACAGCACCGAGCCGGCGAAGAAGACCCCGAGCGCGGTCGTCCACGTGGCCCGGCCGCCCAGGCGGTCGATCATCCAGCCCGACAGCGGCACGACCGCGGTCATCGCGAGCAGGAACCCGGTGATCACACACTGGGTGGCGGTCAGGCTCGTGCCGAACACCTGGGCGAGGTGGCCGACCGCGACGTTGACGATCGTCGAGTCCAGGATGCTCGCGATCGCGCCGACCCCGAGGGCGACGATCGTGAAGGTGAGCCGCCGGTCGCTGACCTGCGGCGGAGCGCCGGTCGTCGCGGGTTGCTGCGTCGTTTCCATCTGGGGGCTTCCTCTCAGCAGGTCGGCGAGGGGCGCCGGGGCGCCACCGGCGCGCTCCATCACCATAGGCGGATCTGCACCGAAATCAAAACTGATTCGACTTCGGACTCATTCCGGCGACTCGGTAGGATGGGAGGATGACGGAGACCACGGGGCGCCGCGAGCGCAAGAAGGCCCAGACCCGCCAGGCCCTGGCCGACGCCGCGCTGGCGCTGTTCAGCGAGAAGGGCTTCGACAACGTCGGAGTCCGGGAGATCGCTCAGGCCGCCGACGTCGCCCTGAGCACGCTGTTCCAGCACTTCCCCAGCAAGGAAGCGCTCGTCTTCGACATGGACGCCGATCTGGAGGCCGGCCTGGTGGCCGCCGTACGCGACCGGCCCGCCGGGCAGAGCGTCCTGCACGCCCTGCGCGACCACCTCACCGCCAGAGAGCAGCAGCGCGGCGATGACGACGACCCGGTCCACGCCGCCCACGCCGCCCTGGTGAACTCCAGCCCCGCGCTGCGCGAGTACGCGCGTGGCATGTGGCTACGTCACGAGGACGCCCTGGCCGCGGCCATCGCCGAGGCCGCCGGTGTTCCCAGGGATGATCTCGCCGCCACCGCCCTGGCCCGGTTCGCCCTGGAATGCCCTTCCCTGGTCCGTGGCGGCCACGACCTCCGGCAGCTGTTCGACCTGCTGGAACACGGCTGGGGAGGCTGGCTCACCGACCGGACGCACCGGCCCTGAGGCCAGGCCACACCCGCCGGCCGCCCGAGCGGAGGGCCAGGGGAGACCGGATAGGCCATACTCGTCGAGTGCTCATCTCGGACATCTCCCCGCATGACGACCCCTTCGGCCAGGAGCTGCTGGACCTGCAGCACGCCGCGTACGCCGTGGAGGCGCGGCTCATCGGCGACGACCGGATCCCGCCCCTGCACGAGACCCTGGACGCGCTGCGCGCCGAGCCGCTGACCTGGCTGGGCGCGTTCGACGAGGACGGGCGGTTGGCGGGCGCCGTGGCGTGGGAGGAGACGCCGGACGAGGTGGACGTCAACCGGCTGATCGTGCACCCCGGCGCCCACCGGCGCGGCATCGGCCGCGCGCTGGTCGAGGAGGTCGTGGCGCGGGCGGCCGGCCGCCGGGTGGTCGTGTCCACCGGCCGCGACAACGTCCCCGCCCGGACCCTGTACGAGCGGCTGGGGTTCGAGGGGCGGGGTGAGCGCGAGGTGATCCCGGGGCTGTGGATCGCCAGCTACGCCCTCACCGCCTGACCGTCTCAGGGGGCAGGGGGCAGCAGGCCCTCCGCCTCCAGCTCCGACCACAGGTCCTCCGGCACCGGGCGGTCCCACAGGGCGGCGTTGGCGTGGACCTCCTCCGGGGAGCGGGCGCCGAGCACGATCGAGGCCACCGCCGGGTGCCGCAGCGGGAAGGTCATCGCCGCCTGAGGGAGCGGCACGCCGTACGACTCGCAGACCCGGGCGACGCGGTGGGCCCGGTCGAGGACGGCGGGCGGCGCCGGGGCGTAGTCGAAGGTGCCCGAGGGTCGCGCGGTGGCCAGCAGGCCGCTGTTGAACACCCCCGCCGCGAGCACCCGCACGCCGCGTTTCGCGCACGTCTCCAGCAGCGGCAGCCCCGACTGGTCGAGCAGGGTGTAGCGGCCGGCCAGCATGACCACGTCGACGCCGGTCTCCTCCACGAACCGCAGCGGCGCCTGCCACTGGTTCATGCCGACCCCGACGGCCTTGACCACGCCCTGGTCGCGCAGCTCGGCCAGCGCCGGGTAGGCGTGGGCCAGCGCCTCCTCCATGTGGTCGTCCGGGTCGTGGATGAGCGCGATGTCCACGGCCGGCAGGCCCAGCCGTTCCAGGGACTCCTCCAGCGAGCGGCGGACGCCGTCGCGCGAGAAGTCCCAGACCCGGACGTGGTCGGCGGGAACGTCGAAGCCCTGATCGTCGTGCCCGTCCCGGCCGGACGGCACCAGCAGGCGGCCGACCTTGGTGGACAGCACGTATCCGGTACGGCCGGCGAGCGCGGCCCCGAGGCGGCGCTCCGACAGGCCGAGCCCGTAGTGCGGGGCCGTGTCGAACAGCCGGACCCCACTGTCCCAGGCGGCGTCGACCGTGGCGCGGGCCTGCTCCTCGCTCACCGCCTCGTACAGCCCCGCGATCGGCGCCGCGCCGAACCCGTGGCGCGGTAACGTGATCATGTCATCTCCCACACCAGTGAGAGCCCGCCGGAGCCCTTGTCGAAGTCTCCGTCGAGCAGCCGGTTCATCCTGGCCTGCCACGCCTGGTCGGCGGGGTGGTCGCGGAGGGCGGCCTGCAGGGCGGCGTAGTCCTCGACCTCCACGAAGTGGAACAGGTCCAGGCCGTCGCGGTAGATGCGCCACGAGCGCACCCCGTGCTCGCGCATGGCCTGCTCCAGCTCGGCCGGGATCTCGGCGTGCTCCCGGTCGTAGATCTCCTCGCAGCCCGGTCTGAGCCGGGTGCGCAGAGCGAGCCGTTCCATCAGTCCTGCGCCTTTCCGCCCGCGATGCGGCTGATGATGAGCGCGATCAGGATGATCCCGCCGTACACGACCGGCTGCCAGAAGCCGGAGACGCCCTTGAGCGTGAGGATGTTCTGCACCAGGCCGATCACGAGGACACCGGTCAGCGCGCCGAGGATCGTGCCCTTGCCGCCGTCCATGCTCACGCCGCCGATGACCGCCGCCGCGAACACCATGAAGATCCAGCCGACGCCCTGGTTGGAACCGATCGCGCCGAGGCGGCCCGTCTCCAGCACGCCGGCGAGCGCCGCGAGCGTGCCGCCGAGGATGAACACGCCCCACAGCACCCGGTCCACGCGGATGCCGGCGGCCCGGGCGGCGTCGATGTTGCCGCCGATGGCGTACAGGGAGCGGCCGATCCGGAAGTAGGCGAGCCCGGCGATGCCGGCCGCGAACAGCACCCCGGCGATCCAGATGGCCGCCGGCAGGCCGAACCAGACGGCGCTGCCCAGGTAGAGGATCGACTCGGGGAGCTCGAAGAGCGTCTTGCCCTCGGTCGGGCCGAGCTGGAGCCCGTGCACGATGATCAGCATGGCCAGCGTCACGATGAACGCGGACAGCTGGAACTTGACGATCAGCCAGCCGTTGAACGCCCCGATGGCCGCCCCGACCAGCAGGCAGAGCGGGATGACCAGGCCGCCGGGCAGGCCGAGGCCGAACCCGCCGGCCGAGGCCGGGATCACCAGCATGACCGCGATCGCGGGTGCCATGCCGACCGTCGACTCCAGCGACAGGTCGAACTTGCCGGCGATCAGGATCATGGCCTCGGCCAGCACCAGCAGGGAGATCGCCGCCTGTTGCTGGAGCACGTTCGTCAGGTTGCCGCTCGTCAGGAACGTCGGGTCCAGGAACGCGCCCACGACGAGCAGGATGAGGATCACCGGGACCAGGGTCAGGTCCCGGAGCCGGGCGAGCCGGACCCGGGGGGTCGGCGACGCGGTCAGTGTCGTCACTGTTCAATGCCTTCCATCACGGCCACGAGCTCGTGGTCGGTCCACCCACGCGGCACGTCCTTCACGACCCTGCCGTGGAACATCACCAGCACCCGATCGCAGACGCGCAGGTCGTCGAGGTCGTCGGAGACGAGCACGGCTCCCGCGCCCCGCTCGACCGCGTCCTCGACGGCGCCGAGCAGGGCCTGCTTGGCCTTGACGTCGACGCCGGCCGTCGGGTTGATCACTACCAGCGCGGACGGCTCGTCGACCAGCGCCCGCGCGAACACCACCTTCTGCGCGTTGCCGCCGGACAGGTCGCCGACGGGCTGCTCCGGTCCTTCGGTCTTGATGTCCAGGTCGCCGATGAGCTGTACGGCCCGGGCCCGCTGCCTGGACGGGGAGATCGTGCCGAGGCGGCCGAGCTTGCGGGCGACGGGGATGGTGGCGTTCTCGGCCACCGACAGCAGCGGCACGAACCCCTCGTGGTGGCGGTCCTCGGGGACGAAGCCGAGCCCGGCGCGCAGCGCGGACGGCACGTCGCCGGGGCGGACCCGGACGCCGTTGACCGTGACCGTGCCGGTATCGGGGCGGCGCAGGCCGACGAGGGTCTCGGCGAGCCCGACCTTGCCGCTGCTGGCCGAGCCGGCCAGGCCGACGACCTCGCCGGACCGGACGGCGAGGTCCACGTCCCGGTAGCGGCCACCGAGCGACAGGCCCTCCCCCGCGAGCACGACGCGGTCGCCGGCCGTGCGAGCACGCGCCTCGTAGGCGACCGTGGCCTCCCCGGTCATGGCGCCCACCAGCTCGTCGTGGGGGAACCCGGCGACGGGCCGGGTGACGATGTGCCGGGCGTCGCGGAAGACCGTGACGCTCTGACAGATCTCGTACACCTCGTCGAGGTGGTGCGAGATGTACATCATCGTGACGCCCTGCTCGCGCAGCGCCCGCATGCGGGTGAACAGCCGGTCGATGGCCGGGCCGTCGAGGCGGGCGGTCGGCTCGTCCAGGATGATGAACCGGGCGCCGAACGACAGCGCGCGGGCGATCTCGACGAGCTGGCGCTGCTCGACGCTCAGGTCGCCGGCCAGCGCCTGGACGTCGACGTCCACCTCGTACGTGTCGAGCAGCTCGCGGGCCCTGGCCCGCAGCGCCCGCCACCTGATCATCCCGCTGTCGGTCTGGCGGTTGAGGAACAGGTTCTCGGCCACGGTGAGGGCGGGGATGATCGTGGACTTCTGGTAGACACAGGCGACGCGACGCCGCCACGCGTCACGGTCGGCGAGGGCCGGCGCGGGCTCCCCCGCGAACAGCACCTCGCCCTCGTCCGCCGGCTGCAGGCCGGTGAGGATCGACACCAGCGTGGACTTGCCCGCGCCGTTCCGGCCGACGAGGGCGTGCGTCTCGCCCTCGGCGATCGCGATGCTCGCACCGTTCAGCGCCACGGTCGGCCCGAAGCGCTTCACCACATTGCGCGCTTCAACGTGATATTTCATCACTTGACCTGATTGCCCCAGAGGTTCTTGTCATCCACGTTGTCCTTCGTCACCAGCGGGGCCGGAAGCTGGTCCTCCAGGCCGTTGGGAAGCTGGATGATCGAGCTGTCGTGGTCCGTCGCGCCCGGCTTGAAGGTCTTCCCCTCGGTCGCCGCCTTCGCGTAGAACATCGCGTACTTCGCGTACAGGTCGGCCGGCTGGGAGATCGTGGCGTCGATCTCACCCTTGCGGATCGCCTCCAGCTCCTGCGGGATGCCGTCGTTGGAGATCACGAAGACGTGCTTGGGGTCGCTGGGCGGGACGAGCAGGCCCTTCTGCTTGAGCACCTGGAGTGTCGGGGCCAGGTGGACGCCGCCGGCGTGCATGTAGACCCCCTTGATGTCCGGGTTCTGCTCCAGGCGGGTCTGCAGCATGGACGCGGCCTTGCTGCCCTCCCACTCCGTCGGCTCCTCGAAGACCGTGATGCCGGGGAACTTCGTCTTCATGCACTCGCGGAACGCCTCGGCGCGGTCACGGCCGTTGATCGAGCCGAGCGAGCCCATGAGCTGGACGACCTTGCCCTTGCCGCCCAGCTTCTCGCCGAGGAACTCGCAGGCCTTGGTCCCGTACGCCCGGTTGTCGGCTCGGACCACCATGTAGACCTTGCCCTTGTCGGGGCGGGTGTCCACCGAGACGACGGGGATCTTCTTGTTCTCCAGCGTCTGCAGGGTGGTGGCGATCGCGCCGGTGTCCTGGGGGGCCATGACGATCGCCTTGGCGCCCTGGCCGACCAGCGCCTGGACGTTGCTGACGAGCTTGGCCACGTCGTTCTGCGAGTTGGTGGGCTGCATCAGCTCCACCTTCTGCTCGGCGGCCATCTGCGGGACGTACTTGATATAGGAGTTCCAGAAGTCGGAGTCGGCGCGCGGGTAGTCGACGCCGACCTTCCCACCGCCCGCCGCGCCGCTGCCGGTGGTGGACGTAGTACTGGAGCCGCACGCGGCGACGACCGCCATGAGGGCCGCGCCGGCGACGACCGGGCCGAGCTTCATCGTGGAGAGCCACCTTCCTCGGGCTGGGCCGGTCCCCCCACTGGGGCCGGCCCTGGATTGCTGTCTTCAGTTCGAGGGCCTGCGGGCCCTCAGGTGGCGGGGCGCAGCCGCAGCCCCTGCATGCCTCCGTCGACCGCGAGCGCCGTGCCCGTGGTCGAGCTCGACTCCGGGCTCGCCAGGTACGCGATCGCGGCGGCGACCTCCTCGGCGGTGACCAGGCGGCCCATCGGCTGCCTGGCGTTCAGCGCCAGGCGTTCCGCCTCCGGGTCGTCGGCCACGTCGAGCAGCCGGCCCACCCACGGGGTGTCGGCGGTGCCGGGGTTCACGCAGTTGACGCGGATGCCCTCACGGACGTGGTCGGCGGCCATCGCCAGGGTCAGCGAGAGCACCGCCCCCTTGGTGGCGCTGTAGAGGGCGCGGTTCGGCAGGCCGGCGGTGGCGGCGATGGAGCAGGTGTTGACGATCGCCGCGTGCTCCGACCTGCGCAGGTACGGCAGCGCCGCCCGGCTCACCCGGACCATGCCGAGCACGTTGACGTCGAAGACCCGCTGCCACTCGCTGTCGGGGTTGTCCTCGACCGTCCCCTGTGCGCCGATGCCCGCGTTGTTGACGACCACGTCGATGCCGCCGAGCCGCTCGGCCGCCTCGGCGACGGCCGCGCGCACCTCCGCGTCGTCCGTGACGTCCACCTTGACACCGACGAACGGGTCGCCCGGGGGGTTGAGGTCGAGGCACGCCACCTTCATGCCGCGCTCGGCCAGCAGGGTCGCGGTGGCCAGGCCGATGCCGGACCCGCCGCCTGTCACGATCGCTCTGAGACTCATGCGTCCTTCCAGACCTCGCCGTCGGGGAAACTGTGGGCCGCGATCGACTCGGGGCGCATCTCCGCGCTGAAGCCCGGCGCGGAGGGCGCGCGGTACCTTCCGTTGTCGATCACGACCGGGTCGATGAAGTGCTCGTGCAGATGGTCGACGTACTCGATCACCCGGTCGTCCATGGAGCCGCTGACCGCCGCGTAGTCGAACATCGACAGGTGCTGCACCAGCTCGCACAGCCCCACCCCGCCCGCGTGCGGGCAGACCGGGACGCCGAAGCGGGCCGCGAGCAGCAGGATGGCGATGTTCTCGTTGACGCCGCCGACCCGCGCCGCGTCGATCTGCAGGTACGAGATGGCGCCGGCCTGGAGGAGCTGCTTGAACACGATGCGGTTCTGCACGTGCTCACCCGTGGCGACGGGGATGGGCCTGATGCCCTCGGCGATGGCGGCGTGGCCCAGCACGTCGTCGGGGCTGGTCGGCTCCTCCACCCAGTGGGGGCCGAACTCGCCGAGCGCCTTCACCCAGGCGATGGCGGAGGCGACGTCCCAGCGCTGGTTGGCGTCGATCGCGATCGGGTAGTCCGGCCCGCACACCTCGCGGGCCACCCGGAAGCGGCGCACGTCGTCGGCCAGATCGGCGCCCACCTTGAGCTTGATCTGCCGGAAGCCCTGGTCGAGCGCCTCCTTGCAGAGCCGCCGCAGCTTGTCGTCGTCGTAGCCGAGCCAGCCGGGCGAGGTGGTGTACGCGGGGAAGCCGTCGCGCCGGAGCGTCTCGATGCGCTCACGCTTGCCGTCCTCGGCCCGCCTGAGGATCTCCAGGGCCTGCTCCGGCGTCAGCGCGTCGCTGAGGTAGCGGAAGTCGACCAGGTCGACGATCTCCTCGGGGGTCATCTCGGCCAGCAGCAGCCAGACCGGCTTGCCCGCGCGCTTGGCCTTGAGGTCCCACAGGGCGTTGACCACGGCGGAGATCGCCATGTGCATGACGCCCTTCTCGGGGCCCAGCCAGCGCAGCTGCGAGTCGTTGACCATCTCCTTGTAGAGCGCGCCGAGGTCCTCGGCGTCCCTGCCGATCACGTACGGCCTCAACGCGGTGATCGCGGAGGTCTGCACGTCGTTGCCGCGCCCGATCGTGAACGCGAACCCGTGGCCGGAGAAGCCGTCGTCGGTCCTGAGCACGACGTAGGCGGCGGAGTAGTCGGGGTCGGGGTTCATCGCGTCGGAGCCGTCCAGCTCGCGCGAGGTGGGGAAGCGGATGTCGTGGGTCTCCATCTCCACGATCCGGTACGGCCGCGCCGCCTTTCCGACGTCTCCCGTCATGCCTGCCCCACCGTCTGCCGCTGCCGGCCCAGGCCCTCGATCTCCAGCTCCATCACGTCGCCGGCCCGCAGGTACGGCTGGCCGGGCATGCCCATGGCGACGCCGGCCGGGGTGCCGGTGTTGATGACATCACCGGGTTCGAGCACCATGAACCGGCTCAGGTAGCGCACGATCTCCGCCACGTCGAAGATCATGTTCTTGGTGTCGCCGTCCTGGCGCAGCTCGTCGTTCACCCACAGCCGCAGCGCCAGGCTCTGCGGGTCGGGGATCTCGTCGGCGGTCACCAGCCACGGCCCGAGGGGGTTGAACGTCTCGCACGACTTGCCCTTGTCCCACTGGCCGCCACGCTCAAGCTGGAACTCCCTCTCGGAGACGTCGTTGGCCACCGCGTACCCGGCGACGACGTCGAGCGCCTCCTCGCGGCTGTCCAGGTAGCGGGCCCGCTTGCCGATGACGACCGCGAGCTCCACCTCCCAGTCGGTCTTCACGCTGCCGCGCGGCACCAGCACCTCGTCATACGGCCCCACCATGGTGTTGGACGCCTTCATGAACACGACGGGCTCGGCCGGCACGTCGGCGCCGGACTCGGCGGCGTGGTCGCGGTAGTTGAGGCCGATGCAAACGATCTTCCCCGGACGCGCGATCGGCGGCCCCACCCGCAGCCCCTCGCCGACGACGACGGGCAGCTCGTCGCGCTCCAGCGCCTCGCGGACGCGGGCCACTCCCCCGGAAGCGAGGAAAGCACCGTCGATATCGGGCTCTCCGATGTCACGCAGGTTGCCGGCGTCGTCCATCACCACCGGCCGCTCCTGCCCGACAGGTCCTACTCGCAGCAGCTTCACACCGCATCCTTCGTCCATACATCGGATGTCTATAGCTCTGATGCTGCTGGGCGTGGTGGGGGCATGTCAAGCCTTCCTGGAGCGATACATCGGATCCGTGACGCGAAATATGCCGACGTAGCACCTGAAGTCCCCCAGGACGGGATCGAAGCGCCCCAAAAGATCACCCGACCGGGCCGCAGAGACATCGGAGGAGGACGAACCCCCGGCCCGGCCTGGACGGCGCATCCGTGCGGCCCGATCATCGGACGGCTTCTCCGATCAGCCCTCACCCGGAGGAGCCCCTGGGAGGGCCCGCGCCTTGTCGCCCCTCGCCACGGCACTCCCGGCCGCCGAGCGGACAAATCGCGACAGCCAAACACCCGATGTCTCATACCCGCCAAGGGAAGCGGTGAAGCGCGGGTGGCCATGCGGGAGCAGGTGCGCTTGACTGGAGGGCACACCGCAATAGAACACGTTCCAGATAGCTGGGAACCATCCCCCTAGAGGTGAGTCACCGTGCGGATCGACCTCGTCGACCAGGACCTGTACGCGCAATCCGGACCACCCCTCGACCAGCTCCGCTGGCTGCGCGAGCACGAACCGGTCTACCGCCACGAAGGCGACCCGGCGTTCTGGGCGGTCACGCGCTACGACGACGTCGTGCAGGTGTCGCGGCGCTCCGACGTGTTCTCCTCGGAGCGCAGGCTCGCGCTGTTCGACGAGATGCCGGAGGAGCAGCGGGCGTTCCAGCGGATGATGATGCTCAACCAGGACCCTCCGGAGCACACGCGGCGGCGCTCGCTGGTCAACCGGGGCTTCACCCCGCGCACGATCGGCGCCCTGGAGCAGCACATCCGGGAGATCTGCGACGACCTGCTCGACAACTGCTCGGGCGAGGTGGACTTCGTCACCGAGGTCGCCGCCCCGCTGCCGCTGTACGTCATCTGCGAGCTGCTCGGGGCGCCCGTGTCCGACCGGGACAAGCTCTTCTCGTGGTCCAACCGCATGATCGGCGCCCAGGACCCGGACTACGCGGACGCGCCCGGCGAGGGCGGCGACGCGGCCATGGAGCTCTACGCGTACGCCAACCAGCTCGCCGCCCAGCGCCGGGAGAACCCGCGCGACGACATCGTCACCAGGCTCATCCAGTCCGACGAGCACGGCCAGACCCTCGACGAGAACGAGTTCGACCTGTTCGTGCTGCTGCTGGTCGTGGCGGGCAACGAGACCACCCGCAACGCCGCCTCGGGCGGCATGGTGGCCCTGTTCGACCACCCGGAGCAGTGGGAGCGCCTCGTCGCGGACCCGTCGCTGGCGCGCACGGCCGCCGACGAGATCGTCCGATGGGTCTCGCCGGTCAACCTGTTCCGCCGCACGGCCACGCGGGACGTGACGCTCGGCGACAAGCAGATCAAGGAGGACGACAAGGTCGTGGTGTTCTACTCCTCGGCCAACCGGGACGCCTCCGTCTTCCCCGACCCGGAGGTCTTCGACATCGGCCGCGACCCGAACCCGCACATCGGCTTCGGCGGCGGCGGCGCCCACTTCTGCCTGGGCAACCACCTGGCCAAGCTGGAGCTCAGGGTCCTGTTCGAGCAGCTGGCCCGCCGCTACCCGCGCCTGCGCCGCACGGGCGAGGCCCGGCGGCTGCGCTCGTTCTTCATCAACGGCATCAAGGAGCTCCCCGTCTCGGTCGGCTGAGCACCAAGATCGTTTTTCACGGGGCGGACGGCGGGCCGGCTGCCTAGCCTGGCCTGCATGACCGCCTCCCCCGCCCCGCCCACCACCGCGAGAGCCGACGTCCACGTCTCCTACCGTCAGCTCCTGGTCGCCGAGCCGGGGCGTGACCATCCCGGCAGCGTCCCCAACGGGCTGACCGCCTCCGTCCCCGGCGCCGCCGTGATCCTGACCGGCATCCACACCGGCGTCGTGGACGTCACGGTGCGCCTGGCCGCGACCCGGCCACCCGTGGACACGGGCTGGGACGAGACGGAGGAGGTGGAGCTCGTCACGTTCACCGGCGAGATCCACGTGTGCGGCCTGATGTCGGAGCATCCCGCGGCCCTCCCGGTCCTGACACCGCAGGGACCGGGACGGTACGGCATGCGCGTGCAGGCCCGCGGCCGCGACCTCGACCCCGCGGCGGTGCCGAAGGTGCCGTTCGAGTTCTACCTGGTGACGGTGTGGCCGCTGGACGTGGGGTCCGAGGCCGCCGCCCGGCTGGGAGTGGGGGTCGCCGAGGAGCTGGGACTGCCGGACAAGTCCTCCGAGCTCCGGCGATGGGCGCGCGAGCACGGGGTACCGCAGTCGGAACGAGCCCGTTCGCCGCGGTCGGAACGAGCCCGTTCCCCGCGGTCGGAGCCGGGCCGGGCGGCGGGCCTGGGTGCGCCGCTCCGCCTGCCCACGGCGGTGCGTGGTGTGGTGCCCGTGGTGGATCACCGGATCCGGATCGTCAATCCCTTCCAGGACGTCGCCGCCCCGCCGCCGCTGCCGGACGGGCTCGTCGCCGCCGCCCCCGACTCGCTGCTCATCCGTACGGAGAAGCGCAGGGGCGTCGTCGGCATGCACGTGACCTGGCAGCCCGCCGCGCCCCGGACGCGCGGGCGGGGCTGGGAGCAGTACGAGGAGATCGAGTTCGTCACCACGACCGGCGTGATGCGCGTACAGGGCATGGCTGTCGAGGACGGTGGCGAGACGAACCTGACGCCCCAGGGCGCGGGCCGTTACGGGCTGCGGGTCCACGGCCGCGCCCGTGACGCCGACCGGCTGTCGGACCGGCTGTCGAACCGGCCGGGCGAGTCGTACCTGCTGGTCGTGTGGCCCGCCGCCCTGGGCGCCGCAGCGACCCTGGCACCGTGACGAGGCATGGTCAGCGGTGGCGCTGGCGGTGGGTGTGGCGGGCGGCGCGGATGCGGGAGAGGATGCGGGTGGTCTGGCGTGGTGTGGGGCGCCAGCCGCATTCGATGAGGGCGTTGGCGACGTGCTCCAGCAACGCCGCCGTCTGGCCGGGGATCGCGTCCTTGCGCACCGGGATGACGCGCCACCCGTGCCGACGCAGCTCCGCGCGGCGGGTGTCGTCGCGGTGCTGGTCGGCCGTGGAGGTGTGGTGCTCCTGGCCGTCGTACTCGACCGCCAGCCGGTACGGCCTCCAGCCGAGGTCGAGGTAGGCGTGGCGGTCGCCGGCCAGGGTGACGCGGATCTGGGTGGCGGGGCGGGGCAGGCCGCCGTCCACGAGGATGACGCGCAGCCAGCTCTCCCGGGGTGAGCCAGCGCCCCGATCGGCCAGGGCGAGCGTGTCACGCACCTGCCACGAGGGGGCGCGACGCCACAGCTCCTCCAGGTCCACCCCGCGCCGGGCGAACTGGTCGAGGGCGGCCACCGCCTCCAGGCGCGGCAGCCAGCGGGCGCAGTCGAGCGCCGTGCGGCCGGGGGTGGTGACGCGCACCCCCTTGTGCGCGGTCACCTCCTCCGGCCGCAACAGGCAGACGTGGGTCACGCAGCCGGGGAGCGCCAGGTGACCGGGGGCGGCCAGCTCGACCGGCCAGTCGGCGTCGGCCGTCCCCGGGCTGAGCACGCGCAGGCCCCACACGTGCGCGGCGGTCTGACGGCAGGCGACGGCCTGCGGCACCGCCCTGGTGACGCTCCGCGCCCGGTCGAGCAGCGTGGCCCGACGACGCGGCACGCATTCCAAGGGCACGGGCACCGAGGACGTGGATG
The DNA here is from genome assembly GCF_040605905.1 of Nonomuraea sp. NPDC005501. Taxonomy (NCBI): domain Bacteria; kingdom Bacillati; phylum Actinomycetota; class Actinomycetes; order Streptosporangiales; family Streptosporangiaceae; genus Nonomuraea; species Nonomuraea sp. NPDC005501. Next base: position 16,399 of record NZ_JBEXDT010000063.1, read on the forward strand.
CCGGGGATACGGGCGCCCGAGACATGGGCCCCGGGGACACGGGCTCCGGAGACACGGGCGTCGACGGCATGGGCGCGGACGGCACGGGGGTCGTGGCCTGTGAGGGAGGGGGCGGTTTCACCCGCTCAGGATGGCGGGGGCCAAGGCCGCCCCCACGCGCCGAACGGGGTTCTGTGGACGACGCGGGCCCGTCCACAGAAGCGGGCCGTCCAGAGGCCGGGCCAGGAGGCGGCGGCGCGCCCGCCTGGCCCCCGGCGAGGAGCTCAGGAGGCAGGGGCTCCTACTCGACCCAGATGGGCCGCCAGTCCGGGATCTCGTGGAAGCGGCGCAGCTCCGACAGCCCCGCCAGGATGCCGCCCCAGGCCCCGTACGGCGGGCGCTCGCCCTCGAAGCCGCTCTGCACCAGCGTCAGCCGCGTCCGCCCGCCGGAGCCCTCCAGCTCCCAGGTGCCGACGCCGGTGGGGCCCCAGTCCACGGAGAGCCGCCGCCCCGGCTCCAGTTCGAGGATCTTGGCGGGCTGGGGGTTGTCGAACCCGCCCATGGCGTAGCGCCCGCCCACGTACGGCTCGATCGCGATGGGGAACCCGAACCAGCGCGTCACCTTCTCCGAGTCGACCAGCGAGTCGAACACCGCCTCCGGCGCCGCGTCGATGACCACGCCGGCGCTCATGTCCCGCGTGGTGAAGTCGATCTTCGGGGTCAGCTCGCGGCCCTCCAGGTGCTCGGCCAGGTTCGCCAGGGCCAGGCACCAGTACGTCTGCAGGACCCCGCGGATGCCGGTGTTGGCCATGGCCTCCTGGTGGTCGTAGTGGCTCTGCGTGATCGTCACGATCGTGGCGTCCGGGCCCTCTTCCTCGACCCCGAACTCGGCGGTCGTCTCGACGCCGCCGAGTGTCCAGGCGAAGCGGACCGTGCGGTCGTCGGCGTGCAGGAGCCGCTGGTGCGGCGCGTCGCCCTCGGGCGTGTGGCGGCCCCAGAAGGCGAAGGAGCCGTCCGGGCCGGCCTCCGCGCGCTCGGCCAGCCAGATCCGCATGGCGGCGGGGTCGGTCAGCGCGTTCCGGACCTCTTTGACGGGGGCCTGGACGCGGGCGCGCAGGGTCATCGGGTCACTCATCGTGCTCCTCCTTCGGTTGCACCGGGTAACAGGCGACGGCGAGCTTGAAGGCGTCTCCCTCGGCTCCGCCGTACCTCGTGAACAGCTCCTGCAGCGTGGTCTGCAGGTCGCTCAGGAACCGCTGACGGTCCTCCGGCCGTACGTGGATCTCCCCCGACACGCCGATCGACGGCAGCTCGGGAGCGGTGCGGTCGAGGGCCGCGACGTCGGCCTGGACCTCCTCCATGAGGTCCAGCAGGTAGCCGAGGCTCAGCTCGTCGCGCGCCCTGCGCAGCCCGATCCGGCCCACCAGGCGCGGCGACAGCCAGTACGCGCGGGCGCCGGCCCGGTAGATGCCCTCGCTGATGCCGCGCACCTTGCGCTCCGAGACCAGGTCGACGAGCCCTGCCTCGACGAGCCGTTTGACGTGGTAGTACACGCGCTGCGGCGTCTGGCCGAGCCGCTCGGCGACCTCGGTGCAGGTCCGCGGCTCGGCGAGCTGCCGCAGCACCTCGACGCGCTGGGGCTTCAGCAGGGCCTCGGCCTGCTCGATCTCTTCCAGGTACAGGACGTCTCTCATCGCAAAAACAAGCTTTTACGTAAAAAGCAATTTTGTCAATGGGGCGCGGCGAAGGAGCCCGCGAGCACGGGGAGGATCAGGGCCAGGAACTGTCCTGGTCGTGGTCGCCGCCCTCGGAGAGCAGGCTGATGTCCGACTCGACCATCATCGCGACCAGCTCGTCGAACGGCACGGTGGGCTCCCAGCCGAGCTGCACCCGCGCCTTCTTCGGGTCGGCGCAGAGCAGGTCCACCTCGGCGGGGCGGTGCAGGGCCTGGTCGGTGACGACGTACCGCTCCCAGTCGAGCCCGGCCGCGGCGAAGGCGGCCTCGGCCAGCTCCCTGACCGACTTCATGTGGCCGGTGCCGATCACGTAGTCCTCGGGCACGCCGGCCTGGAGCATGAGGTGCATGGCCCGCACGTAGTCGCCGGCGAACCCCCAGTCGCGCCGCGCCTCCAGGTTGCCCAGGCGCAGCTCGTCGGCCAGCCCGAGCTTGATGCGGGCCACCCCGAGCGAAACCTTGCGGGTGACGAACTCGGCGCCGCGCCGCGGCGACTCGTGGTTGAACAGGATCCCCGACACCGCGTACATGCCGTACGACTCGCGGTAGTTCTGGGTGAGGAAGTGCCCGTACGCCTTGGCCACCCCGTACGGCGAGCGCGGGTGGAAGGCGGTGCGCTCGTTCTGCGGCGTCTCGCTGACCTGGCCGAACATCTCCGACGACGACGCCTGGTAGAAGCGGATCTGGCCGCCGGCCGTGCCGCCGCGCGACACGCCGGAGCAGACCCTGATGGCCTCCAGCATGCGCAGCACGCCCATCCCGGTGACCTCGGCGGTCAGCTCGGCCTGCTCCCACGACATGGGCACGAACGAGATGGCGCCCAGGTTGTAGACCTCGTCGGGCTGCACGCGCTCCACGGCGGAGATGAGCGATCCCTGGTCGAGGAGGTCGCCGCGCACCACCTGGACGTCGGCGAGCAGCTTGCGCATCCGCGACACGCGCGGGTTGGCCTGGCCGCGGACCAGCCCCCAGACCTCGTAGCCCTCGCGGAGCAGGTGCTCCGCCAGATAGGAGCCGTCCTGGCCGGTGATGCCGGTGATCAAAGCGCGCCTGGCCAACGGGTCCTCCCCTATCACTACCGCGTCTGCTTGGGACGGGAATGTACAGCTAAGGCATTGTCACAGCACCAAGTGACCTAGAACACGTTCCACCGAATCCCGCTCGGGCATGCCAATGTCGCAGTTCGCACGCCATGCGGACGAGGTGAGGAACAATTCCAGGCGACCTACCGAATGGTAGCCTTTTCGGACTAAGGTCATCTTTCACGGTACACGCCGGACTCAGCGTGCCTACCGGCGGAGAAAGGGGTGTCCGTTGCGGATCGCGCTGCTGTCCTACCGCAGCAAGCCGACCTGTGGGGGGCAGGGCGTCTACCTGCGCCACCTGAGCCGCGAGCTGGTGGCGCTCGGGCACCACGTCGAGGTGTTCTCCGGACAGCCGTACCCGGAGCTGGACGAGGGCGTCGTCCTCAACGAGGTGCCGAGCCTGGACCTCTACCGCGACGAGGACCCGTTCAGAACCCCCAAGCTGCACGAGTACCGCGACTGGATCGACGCGCTAGAAGTCGGCACCATGTGGACGGCCGGCTTCCCCGAGCCGCTGACGTTCACCCTGCGCGCCCTCCGCGAGCTGAAGAAGCGCGTCGGCGACTTCGACGTCGTCCAGGACAACCAGACCCTCGGCTACGGCCTGCTGGGCATCCAGAAGCTGTTCCCCGTGGTCGGCACCATCCACCACCCGATCAGCGTGGACCGGCGCATCGAGCTGGAGGCCGCGCAGGGCTCCAAGCGGCTGTCGCTGCGCCGCTGGTACGGGTTCGTCAAGATGCAGGCCCGCGTCGCGCCCCGGCTGAGCCCCATCCTCACGGTCAGCGAGTCGTCGCTGGCCGACATCCACCGCGACTTCAACGTCCCCCAGGCCAACATGCGCCTGATCCCCCTCGGCGTCGACACCCGCTACTTCCACCCGCGCCCGGACAAGCCGCGGCGCAAGGGCTCGATCGTCGCCGTGGCCAGCGCCGACTCCCCCATGAAGGGCGTCGCCACGCTGCTGCGCGCCGTGGCCAAGCTCGCCACCGAGCGCGACGTCAACCTCACCGTCGTCAGCAAGCCCACGCCGGGCGGCCCCACCGAGCAGCTCGTCCAGGAGCTGTCGCTGCAGGAGCGCGTCCGCTTCGTCCACGGCATCTCCGACGACGAGCTCGGAGAGCTGATCGCGACCTCCGAGATCTCGGTCGTCCCGTCCCTGTACGAGGGCTTCTCGCTGCCGGCCGTCGAGCACATGGCCTGCGCCACGCCGCTGGTCGCCAGCCGCACCGGGGCGCTGCCCGAGGTGGTCGGCGACGCGGCGATCCAGGTCGCGCCCGGCGACGCGGAGGAGCTGGCCGCGGTGCTGCGGCGGCTGCACGACTCCCCCGAGGAGCGCGAGCGGGTGGGCCGCGCCGGATACGAGCGGGTCATGGAGCGCTACACCTGGCACGTCGTGGCCAAGCGGACCGTCGAGGCGTACCACGAGGCCATCGCCGCCCACCGGGCCCGCCGTACCCGCTGACCGGCCCGCCCCCAAGCCGTGCAGCCCCCTTCTAGCTGATCACAAGGAGACGGATCAAGTGCTGACCGTGGACTTCGCCCGGCTGCCCGTCGGGCCCGGCACACGCGTGCTCGACCTGGGGTGCGGCGGGGGCCGGCACGCCTTCGAGGTGCTGCGCCGAGGCGCGGACGTGGTCGCCTTCGACATGGACCAGGCCGAGCTGGACGGCGTGGCCGCCATGTTCGCGGCGATGGACAAGGCCGGCGAGGTGCCGCCGGAGGCGACCGGCGAGACCGTCCGGGGCACGGCGCTGGAGATGCCGTTCGAGGACGGGAGCTTCGACCGGGTCATCGCCGCCGAGGTGCTGGAGCACATCCCCGACGACATGGCCGCCATGCGGGAGATCTTCCGGGTGCTCAGGCCCGGCGGCACGGCCGCGATCACCGTTCCGAGCTTCCTGCCCGAGCGGATCTGCTGGGCGCTCGACGAGGACTACCACACCGCCCCCGGCGGTCACGTCCGCATCTACACGCTGGCCGAGCTGTCGGCCAAGCTCAAGTCCACCGGCTTCGTCATCGGCCCCCACCACCACGCCCACGGCCTGCACGCGCCGTACTGGTGGATCAAGTGCGCGGTCGGCGTCAACAACGCCGAGCACCCGCTGGCCAAGGCGTACCACGAGCTGCTGGTGTGGGACATCATGAAGCGCCCCGCCGCCACCCGCCTCGCCGAGGCCCTGCTCAACCCGCTCATCGGCAAGAGCGTGGTGCTCTACGTCAGGAAGCCCGCGGCGTGATCGGCCGCGAGGAGGTCGTCCGTACGGCCTTGAGCATCGCGGCGATTCAGCAGGACGACGGCGGCGTGCCGTGGCCCGAGGGGCACGTCGACGCCTGGAACCACGTCGAATGCCTCATGGCCATGACCGTCGCCGGGCTGGACGGGCCCGTACGGCGCGGCTACGACTGGCTGGAACGGCACCAGCGCGAGGACGGCTCCTGGCCGATGAAGCTGGTCGACGGCGTCGCCGCCGAGCGGGGCGGCGAGACCAACCACGCGGCGTACGTGGCCGCCGGGCTGTGGCACCACCACCTGGTGACCGGCGACCAGCAGGTCACCGAGCGGCGCTGGCCGATGGTCAAGGCCGCCCTGGACTACGTCGCCGGGCTGCAGACCCCGCGCGGCGAGATCGTCTGGGAGAGCGACGCGCAGGGGCGGCCCTCGACGTACGCGCTGCTCACCGGCTGCTCGTCCATCCACCAGGCGCTGCGCTGCGGCGTGCTGCTGGCCGAGCACCTCGGCGACCCGCAGCCGCACTGGGAGCTGGCCGCCGACCGGCTCGCGCACGTGCTGTCGGCCCACCCGGAGGCGTTCGCCGACAAGAGCCGCTTCTCGATGGACTGGTACTACCCGGTCCTCGGCGGGGCCGTGCGCGGGGCGCAGGCGGCGGAGCTGCTGGAGCGCGAGTGGGACACGTTCGTGGTGCCCGGCCTGGGGATCCGGTGCGTGTCGGACCAGCCGTGGGTGACGGGGGCCGAGACGTGCGAGCTGACGCTGGCGCTGGACGCGCTGGGTCAGCGCGAGCGGGCGGAGCGGCTGTTCACCGACATCCAGCACCTGCGGCACGAGGACGGGTCGTACTGGACGGGCTGGCAGTTCGCCAACCGCAAGCACTTCCCGCACGAGCGGTCCGGGTACACGGCGGCCGCCGTGGTCCTGGCAGCCGACGCGCTGGAGGGGCTGTCGGGGGGCGCCGGGCTGTTCCGCGACGTGAGCGCGACGCCCGTCCCGCCGTCGGACCCGGACCTGTGCGGGTGCACGCCGGCCCGCGCCTGATCTTGCCCTGCCCCGGCTCCGCAAGGGCTTTTGCGCTTTCTTTGCCGTAAAAGCCGGAGCGGCACCCTGGGCAGGCGCAAGCGGGTCACTAGCGTCGGGAGTGGCCGTACGAGGCGTCTTCGGGGGAAGCGTGGGCGACACGGGCACGACTGCTTTCTTGCATCATGACGGGATCGATCCGGCCTCTGCGCCCCCGGCCGGCGGTTGGCGCAGGCTGCTGGCCCGGGACGCCGACGAGGTGGTCGCCGGCCCCTGGGCCGCCGGACCCGCCCGGCGCGCCGTCGAGGAGGCCGAGAGCTCCTACGTGTCCGGCTTCAATGCCGCTCTGGCCCGCGATCCTGCCGTGTTCCAGGAGCTGCTCGACGGGCTGCCGCACGAGCGGTGGACGTTCGCCTGCGAAGGTGCGGGGGCGGCGAGCGCGGTGCTCGACCTGCTCACCCTGGCGCGGGGCCGGCGCCTGCGCGAGCTGCTGTCCGGACCGGCCGCGCGCCACCACCACGCCGTCCACCTCGGCGCCGGGCGCGGGTACGCGCTGCTGCGCCTGCCTCCGGTACGCGGGGCGCGCCGGGGGCATCCGCTGCTGCGCTGGCTGGCGGTCGACGGGTACGGATTCCAGCGGAGCCAGGAGTCGAACGCCCGCATGCTGGACGAGCGGGCCATGCCGGGGCTGCTGACGCGGGCCCGCTGCGCGACGTTCGACCAGGGGCTCGGCCGGCTGCTGTGGCACCACGAGCGGGCCTCGGCCGTGGCCGTGGCGGACCGGATCGCCGGGTTCCCCGTGGGGCGACGGGCCGACCTGTGGGCAGGGGCCGCCTTCGCCGCCACCCGCACGGGCGGCGCCACCGGCGAGGAGCTGGCGCTGCTGACCGAGCGGGCGGGGGCCGACGGGTACCGGTCCTGCCTGGCTCAGGGGTGCGCGTTCGCGTCGATGGCCGTGGTGCGGGAGGGGGCGCTGCTGGGGCCGGCCATGCTGGCCGTGCCGATCCTGGCGGGGGCCGAGCCGGAGGAGGCGGCGTCCTGGGCGGACCGGTCGCTGCTGGCGCTCGGCCACGACGTCCGCACGCACGACGACTACCTCGCCTGGCAGGCGGAGACCCGCCGCGCCTGGTCCCGCCGCCACCACCTCGTCACCCGCTGACGCCCCGCCGCGATCCCGGCCCCGGCCCCGGCACGCCTCAGACGCCGGGGCGGACCCGTTCCAGCACCCGCAGCGATCCCCGTACCGCGACCTCCTCGAACGCCCCCGACTCCAGTGCCCGCAGGTACACCCGGTACGGCGCCTGCCCGCCGTCGGCCGGATCGGGATAGATGTCGTGGAAGACCAGCGCCCCGCCCTCCATGACGTGCGGCGCCCACCCCTCGTAGTCGCGCGTCACCGGCTCCTCGGAGTGGCCGCCGTCGATGAACAGCATGCCGAGCGGGGTACGCCACAGCGCGGCCACCCGCTCCGACCGGCCCACGACGGCGATGACCTCGTCCTCCAGCCCGGCCGCGGCGATCGTCGCCCGGAAGACCGGCAGCGAGTCCATCCTGCCGAACCTGGGGTCCACCAGCGTGGGGTCGTGGTGCTCCCAGCCGGGCTGGATCTCCTCCGAGCCGCGGTGATGGTCCACGGTGACGACCACGGTCCCGGCCTGCCGAGCCGCCGCGCCGAGGTAGACGGCGGACTTGCCGCAGTACGTACCGATCTCGCAGATGGGGCCCTGCTTGCCGTATCGCAGGGCCGTCTCGAACAGGGCGAGGCCCTCGTCCGGCGGCATGAAGCCCTTGGCGCGCTGGGCGGCGTCCAGCAGATCGGGCGGCATCATCATGAACCGCACCCTATTCGACATCCTCCTCCGAGACCGAACAACGTTCCGGAGACCTCTTGCCCGGCATTCTGCAACCTGTTCTACTTGGCACGTGAATCAGCGCGCTCGCATCGCGATGTCCGGCGACGAGGCCGACGCGTTCCTCGCGTCCGCCCGCAAGCTGCAGCTCGCGACGATCAACCCGGACGGCACGCCGCACCTCGTCACCATGTTCTACGCGCTCGACGAGCGCGGGCGGATCGTCTTCTGGACCTACGCCAAGGCCCAGAAGACCCGCAACCTGGAGCGCGACCCGCGGGTGACCTGCCTGGTGGAGACCGGCGAGGACTACGGCGAGCTGCGCGGCGTCCTGCTGTACGGCAAGGCCGAGCGCGTGGACGAGCCCGGGCGCGTCCTCGACATCGGCCTGCGCGTGGCCCGCGCCATGACCCCGGGCGTCGCCGACGAGCACCTGCTGCCGTATGTCGAGCAGACCGGCCGCAAGCGGGTCGGATTCGTCGTGGAGCGCACCAAGGTGGTCTCATGGGATCACAGGAGGCTCACGTGAAAGTCAAGGTCGACGAACTGGTCTGCGAGGCCAATGCCGTGTGCATGGGGCTCGCTCCCGAGGTGTTCGATGTGGACGACGACGACCAGCTCCACATCCTGCTCCCGGACCCGCCACCCGAGATGCACGACCGCGTACGCCACGCGGTCCGGTCCTGCCCGAAAGCCGCACTCTCCCTAGAGGAATAGCCGTCCCCACAGGACCGGCCCGGAGGAGGAACCCCCATGCGCGCCGCGCTTCTGCACGCCGTAGGCGATGACAAGCTCGACATCCGTGACGACGTCACGCTGGCTCCCGTCGGCCCCACCGAGGTACGGGTCCGGGTCAGGGCCACCGGCGTCTGCCACTCGGACCTGTCGGCCATGTCCGGCGTACTGCCGCAGCCCGTGCCGCTCGTCCCCGGGCACGAGGGCGCGGGCGAGGTGGTGGAGGTCGGCGACCACGTCACCTCCGTCCAGCCGGGCGACCACGTCATCATCAGCTGGCGCCCCGCCTGCCAGGAGTGCCGCCTGTGCGTGGGGGGCCAGCCGTACCTGTGCATGAAGTACACGGTGGAGGCGTTCAGCAAGGGCAACTTCCGCTTCGGCGGCGACACCATGGCCTTCGGCATGGCCGGCTGCGGCACCTGGGCCGAGGAGGTCGTCATCCCCTGGCAGGGCGCGATCAGGATCGACGCGGACGTGCCGTGGGAGGCGGCGGCGCTCATCGGCTGCGGCATCACCACCGGCGTCGGCGCCGCCGTCAACACCGCCCGCGTCCGCCCCGGCTCCACGGTCGCGGTCGTGGGCTGCGGCGGCGTCGGCCTGTCGGTCATCCAGGGCGCCCGCCTCTCCGGGGCCAGGGTGATCCTCGCCGTCGACCCGTTGGAGTCCAAGCACGAGCTGGCCAGGAAGGTCGGCGCCACCCACGCCGTCACCCCGGACGGCGTCCAGGGCGCCCTCGCCGAGCTGACCGGCGGCCAGGGCTTCGACCACGCCTTCGAGGCGGTCGGCAAGGGCGCCACGATCCAGGCCACCTGGCAGCTCGCCCGCCAGGGCGGCGACGTGATCGTGGTGGGCGCGGGGGCGCTGGACGACATGGTGTCGATCTCCGCCTTCAGCCTGCTGTTCGAGGGCAAGAAGCTGCTGTCCAGCGTGTACGGCGAAGCGGACGTCCGGCACGACTTCCCGTACTTCGCCGACCTCTACAAGGCGGGCCGGCTCGATCTGGACTCCATGATCAGCGCCCGCATCCGCCTGGCGGACCTGAACGACGCGGTGGCGGCCCTGAAGGGCGGCGAGGTCCTCCGCCAGATCGTCATCCTGGACTGACCTGTTACGTCCCCTTGGCGGTTTCGGGTCAGTCGCCCCGCAGCAGGGTGTGCAACCGGGCTGTGTCGATGATGTGGGCTCGTGCGGGAAAGACGCGACGGAGCAGCATGTCGTGGACGTCGGGGTCCGGGTCGGCGACGCCGTCGGACAGGACGTAGAGCCGATAGTCGCGGTCGGCCGCGTCGACGACGGTGGACAGGACGGCGCCGCCGGTACTGATGCCGGCGAGGACCAGAGTGTTGATGCCGCGTTCGCGCAGCCGCTGGTGGAGGTCGGTGGTGGAAAGGCCGCCGTGGCGGATCTTGCGGACCGTGATGTCGCCCTCCTGGGGAGTCAGGCGTTCATGCACGGCGACGGCAGGGTCCTCGTGGTGCAGGAGGCGGTGCCGGGCCACCGGGGCGAAGGACTTGTTGGTGGCCGGGACCGCGTCCCAGTCGGCATCGGTGAAGCCGACGCGGACGTAGGCGACGGTGCCATCGCCGGCGCGAACGCCGGCGATGGCTCCCTCCACGCGACTCAGGAGTGCTTCCCGGGTCCCGTCTTCGGGCAGGTGGGCGAGGATGGCGGGCTGGCAGTCCATGACCAGCAGGGCGGTGTGCGCGGGGTCGAGTGCAGGCGCTGTGCTCACGCAGGACATTCAAGCGACTGGTGGACGCCGCGATCAAACAACCGATCCGCTCGCGATGTACAACCGGCTGTTGTGCCACTGACGACCCGTGTCCGGACGCAGGTGGTCGCGGAGCGCGGCGAGTGGCTGGACACCGGCATGGGCATGGCGGTCGGAGCCCTGCCGCGGATGGAGCGGGTTGGGGCAGGGCCGGGGCAGGGCCGGGAGCGGCCCGCCGGTCAGTCGGCCATACCGGCGAACATGCCGGGCTCGTAGGAGCCCCCCGGGTTGCGCACGATCACGTTGAGCCGGTTGTTGGCGTTGATCATGGCGATCAGGGAGACCAGCGCGACGATCTGGTCGTCGTCGTAGTGCTCGCGTACCTGCGCCCAGATCTGGTCGGACACGCCGTGGTGGGCGTCGGCGATCCGGGTGCCCTCCTCGGTGAGCGCCAGGGCGGCCCGTTCGGCCTCGGTGAACACGGTCGACTCGCGCCAGGCCGCGACCAGGTGGAGCCGGACCGCGGTCTCCCCGGCGGCCGTGGCGTCCTTGGTGTGGTAGTCGACGCAGAAACCGCAGCCGTTGATCTGGCTGGCGCGCAGCATCACCAGGTCCTGGGTGGCCTGGGGCAGCGGCGACTGCTGGATCGCCAGGGCGACGTTGTAGATGCGCTTGCTGATCTTGGCGCCGAGCTCGTTGGTCAACAGGTCGATACGGGGTTCCATGATCTGGTCCTCACTCGTGGTGCTGCGTGCCGCGCGGGTCGTTCGCACGGCGTCCTGACGAACATGGAGATGCCGGCGACCCGCCCCCTGTGACAAACCGGCCATGTGACGTGCGCCACTCCGCAGTACTCGTGGAGGCGGAGTCATCTCGTCGGCGCCGCGATTCGAGCTTCGTCACCGGAAAGAAGAAAGGCCGTCCGGAAAAAGCCCTGCAATACGGGCCAGGGCCTCGGAGTGCCCACTCTCACATGGCCGTCACATGAACAGCAGATGAGGACCGGCCTGCGAGAATGAGCCCTTCCGTGGCGTCCCGGAACAGGGCTGTCCACGATTCCGCACCGGACTCCGAAACGTCTTCCGAACGACGGGAAGGATATATACGTGTTCAAGCACCTGGCTGTCGCGGCCATTCTCGCGGCGATCGCGGCCCTACCGGCCACGACCGCGCGGGCCGAAACGCGGCCGCGGCCCGCGACCGGTCATTCACAAGAAATGATCGGCTATGAAAAAGCGGGCGGGTTCGCCGGAATTCAGCGCAGTATTTCGATAGACCGGCACGGCCGGGCGCGGGCCGCCTCCGCCGCGGCCACCGCCGCCTTCCAGCTCACCGCCGCGGAGTTCGGTCTGCTGCGGCGCAGGCTCGGCAACGTCTCCACGTGGGCCCCGTCCACGGACGGCTGCGACGTCGCGGATCACTTCACCTACACCCTGCGCTACCGGGGCCACCGCGCCGTCCGCTGCCACACGGTGCCGCGTGACTGGGAGCCCGCGGTCGCGCAGCTCGACCAGATCATCGACCGCCACCTCACGGCGACCAGGTCCACAGCGCACGACTGATCCCGCTCCCGCCGCCACAGCGCGCCCGGCGGGGTGTGGGTGCATTCCGGGGTGACGAACACCAAGCCGTCGTAGGCGGCGACGGCTTCGGCCCACTGATGAACGTGGGGATGGGTGGCACCGTCCCCCCGCCCGAGCGGCCTATGCGCCGACCGGCCGACCGGCGAACATCCGGACCAGGCCGTGGGGCGCGTCCTCGCCGAAGCACAGGTCGAGACCGGCGAGGGACTCGGCGGCCTTCTCGGCGGAGCGCGGGAACAGCTCCTCCTCGTAAGCCGCGAGGGCCCGCTCGACGTCGCCGGGGTGAGCGGCGACGGCGTTCCCGAGCTCCGCGCCGTCGAGCAGGGCCAGGTTGGCGCCCTCACCGGCGAACGGCGACATCAGATGCGCCGCGTCGCCCACCAGCGTCACGCCCGGGACCCGGTCCCAGCGGTGACCGATCGGCAGCGCGTGGATCTTCCGCGGGATCAGCGGGCCATCGGCGTCGGTCACCAGAGCCTTGAGGCTGTCGTCCCATCCGCCGAACCGCTCCAGCACCGCCTGCCTGGAGGTCCCGGCGTCGGCGAAGTCGATGGCGTCGATCCAGTCCTCGACGGCCTGGACGGCGGCGTAGACGTGCAGGCTGCCGTCGGTCTCGCGGTGAGCGAGGAAGCCCTTGCCATCGCCGAGCGCGAAGAACATGCCGCCGCCGATCAGGTCCGCGGCCCGCGGGTGGCGGAGGTCGGCGTCCAGCAGGTCGAGCTCGACGAACGAGATGCCCGTGTACGCGGGCCGCGTGCCGGAGACCAAGGGGCGGATCCGCGACCAGGCGCCGTCCGCGCCGACGAGCAGATCGGTGGTGAACGAGCCGCCGTCGGCCAGGGTCACCTCATGCCGTCCGCCGCCCAGAGGACGGGCCGCGGCGACCATGACGCCCCAGCGCACGGCGCTTTCGGGCAGTGAGTCCAGCAGCAGGTCGCGCAACCGGCCGCGGTCCACCTCGGGGCGGTCGCCGATGCCGCCGTCGCGCTCCTCCCAGTGGGCGACGGCGTGCCGGTCCAGGACGCGGACGGCCTCGCCGCCCGGATGGACGATCGTCGTGAACTCCTCGTGCAAGCCGGCCATGCGCAGGGCGACCTGGCCGCTCTCGGCGTGGATGTCCAGCATGCCGCCCTGTGTACGGGCGTGGCGTGCGGGTTCGAGGTCGTAGACGACCGCCTCGATCCCGTTGAGGTGCAGGACGCGGGCGAGCGTCAAGCCGGACAACCCGGCTCCGACGATCGCGATGGGGTGATGGGTCATGGTGATGCCTCCTTCCAAAGGCGCACCCTCACGCTAGCCGAACATGTTCGTTACGAACAAGTTCGTCGCGAACGCGATCGGGCCCTGGTACGGTGACCTTCGTGACCGATCAGCCCCGCAGCCGTCGCGAGCGCCCCGCCAAACCCGCGCTGACCAGGAAGGGGATCATCGCGACCGCGGTGCGTCTGATGCACGCCGAGGGGCTGCCGCGGGTCACCATGCGCCGTCTGGCCCAGGAGCTGGACACCGGCCCGGCATCCCTGTACGTGTACGTGGCCAACACCGCCGAACTTCACGCGGCGATACTCGACGAGCTCCTGGGCGAGGTCGATCTGGGCCCCGTCACCGTCGCCGGGGACTGGCGTGAACGGATCGAGGCCGTACTGACCTCATATACGGACGTGCTGTACCGCCACCCCAGCCTGGCCCGCTCGGCCCTGGTGGCCCGCCCGTCCGGCCCGAACTACCTCAACCTGCTGGAGGCTCTGCTGGCGCTGCTCAGCGAGGGCGGCGTGCCTGACGGGCAGGCCGCCTGGGGCGTGGACGTGCTCCTGCTGATGGCCACCGCCTCCGCCGCGGAGCACGCCACCGAGGACCGGTCGATCGACGCCGCGGACGAGTGGAACGCGCTCACCCGGGCACTGCGCGACGCCTCACCGGCCGGGCTGCCGCACGTCGCCGCCCTGGCGTCGGAGCTGGTCTCGGGCACCCCCGAGGAACGCGCCAGGTGGGGCCTCCGCGTGCTGCTCAACGGCACGCTGCAGACGCCACGCTGACGGACGCGGGACGCCGGCCGCGCCGCACCTTCGTGTCGCCCATGGGCGATCACCAGGGAGGCGCCATCGAGATCACTCGTCGTCCCAGAGGCCGGGAGGGCACTCCATGGGCTCGACGGAGCCGTCGGCGTTCTGGATCTCGCACTGGCCTCGGGAGTCACCGCCCCCGATGCCGTCACCGACGTCACCGACGCCGGTGAACCCACCGGAGACACCGGCGAAGAAGGCCAGGCCGATGACGATCACGATGATCCCGGCGACCATTCCGGCGTAGCCGCCGGAGCTCTCCGCGGGCACGGCGCGGGTCGGGTCCTGCGGGTCGTAGAGCACGTCGGTCGCGTTGCCGACGCCGAGGTGGGAGGTGGTCCGCGCCTCGGTGGTGATCTCCTGCCCGTCCACGGTCGTGAAGGTCAGGACCGGCCGCCGTCTCGCCCTCAGGTGCTCCCCCTGCCCCGTGAACGTGGTCCGGACGTCGCTGACCACGCCCGGCACCCGCTGCGCCCGCCGGGCGAACTCTCTGCCGTCCACGTTCCCCTTGATCGAGACCAGCACGATCAGCATCCCGAACGCCACGAACAGCAGCGGGACGTAGGTGATCAGGTTTTCCAACGCGCGTCTCCTCGAGTCGGCTCGAACCTTAGAACGCTCCTGGCGAGCAAGGGTTCCCGCACCCCGGCCTCTCGTCCACCGATGCCCGCGGCCTTCCGGCCCACGAGCGGGCTCACCGGAGTGACGGGCACGAAAGACTTGACCTTGACACTGAGGTCAGGGTTTACGCTCGGGCCCCCTGTCACCCGAGGAACGGACCACCCATGACCGCAGACCGCCGATCCCTGCTCGACCACGACCAGCGCTTCTTCGAGGCGCTGACGGCCGCTGAGGTCAAGGTCCTGGGCGACCTACTCGCGGACGACTTCGTCCTGGTGAGCGTGGAGGACGGGGCCGCCGTGGGCCGGGACGTCCTTCTCGACGCCATCGCCACCGGCGCCGTACGGTTCCCGGCGATCGAGTCGTTCCCGGACGAGGCCCTCGTCCGCCGCATCGGGGACGTCGGGATCGTCGTAGGGCGTACCGGCATGAACGTCACCCGTCCCGACGGTACGGCCTTCAGCGCCGGCAGCCGCTACACCCATGTCTACGTCGCCGTCTCCCCCGGCCTCTGGCGGCTCGTCTCCGCGCAGGGCACCGCCATCGAACCCCCGGCATAATCACCCGCATGCGGTTCGCAATCCTCGGCCAGACCCGGGCCTGGCGCGACGACGGGACCGAGGTTCCGCTGGGCGGGCCGGCCCGGCGGGCGCTGCTGGCGCTGCTGCTGCTCCGCCCCGGCGAGGTGGTCCCGGTCGACCGGCTGGCCGACGAGATCGGCCCGCCAGGGGGGACGTCGGCGCACGCGCTGCACTCCCAGGTGTCGAGGCTGCGCGCGACCCTGGGCGGCGGGGCCGCGATCGAGCGGGCGGGAGCGGGCTACCGGATCGTGGTCGCGCATGACGACGACGTGGACGCCTGCCGGTTCGAGCGGCTGACCGGGCAGGGCCGGGCCGCGCTGCGTGACGGCGACGCCGGGCGGGCCGTCCCGCTGCTGCGCGAGGCACTGGAGCTGTGGCGGGGGCCTGCTCTGGCCGACCTCCCCGAGAGCCCGACGGCCCGGGCCGCCGCCGTACGGCTGGAGGAGCAGCGGCTCGCGGCGCTCGAGGACCGGATCGAGGGCGAGCTGCGCCTGGGCGAGCACCGCGCGGCCGTACCCGAGCTGCGCGAGCTGGCCCGCCGCCATCCCCTCCGGGAACGGCCGGCGGCCCTGCTGATGCGGGCGCTGTTCGCCGAGGGCGGGCAGGCGGCGGCGCTGGAGGTGTTCGAGGAGACCAGGCGACACCTGGCCGAGGAGCTGGGCGCCGATCCCTCGGCCGAGCTCGCCGCGTTGCACCTGGAGGTGCTGAGCGCCGATCCGTCGCCGTCGCCCGCCGCGCCGCCCGCGCAGCTCACGTCGTTCGTCGGCCGTGCCGCGGAGGTGGCCGAGGTCGCCGGCCTGCTGCGCGTGGCCCGGCTGGTCACGCTGATCGGCCCCGGCGGCGTCGGCAAGACCCGGCTGTCCGTCGAGGTCGCCGGGGCGGCGGGTGACACCGTCTGCTTCGTGGAGCTGGCCGCGCTGCGCGACGGCGCCGGCCTGCCGCGGGCGCTGCTGAGCGCGCTCGGCCTGCGCGAGAACGGGCTCCTCGGGGAGGGGGCCGGGCAGCAGGAGCCCGTCGACCGTCTGATCTCCGCGTTGTCGGACCGCGTGCTGCTGCTCGTCCTCGACAACTGCGAGCATCTCGTCGAAGAGGCCGCCACGCTGGCGGCGCGGCTGCTGGCCGCCTGCCCGCGGCTACGGGTGCTGGCCACCAGCCGGGAGCCGCTGGGTGTCATCGGCGAGAACCTCTGGCAGGTGCGGCCTCTGGACGGCGACGCGGCCGTACAGCTCTTCACCGACCGGGCCAGGGCCGCACGGCGCGGTTTCGCCGCCGACCCGGAGGTGGTGCGGCGGATCTGCGCGGCCCTGGACGACCTGCCGCTGGCCATCGAGCTGGCGGCGGCGCGCCTGCGCACGCTGGACATCGACGACCTGGCGGGACGGCTGGACGACCGGCTCGGGGTCGCGGCCCGAGGCGCCCGGACGGCCGCCGAGCGGCACCGGACGCTGCGCTCGGTGGTCGCGTGGAGCTGGGACCTGCTGTCGGAGGAGGAGCAGCGGGCCGCGCGGCGGTTCACGGTCTTCGCCGGTGGCGCGACGGCCGAGTCGGCTCTTCGGGTGTGCGGCGCCGACGGCGAGCTGCTGGAGTCTCTGGCCGACAAGTCCCTTCTGGAGGCGGCGGGCGGCCGCTACCGGATGCTGGAGACGATCCGCGCCTACGGCGCCGAACGGCTCGAAGCGGCGGACGAGGCCGAGCCGGTGCGACGCGCCCACGCGCGGCGCTTCCTGGAGCTGGCGCGGACCGCCGACCCGCACCTGCGGCGGGCGGGGCAGCTGGAGTGGCTGCCGATCCTCGCCGCCGAGCACGCCGACCTGCTGGCGGCCCTGCGCTGGGCCGTCGAGGCCCGCGACGTGGAGACGGCCCTGCGGCTGCTGGCCTCGGCCTCGAACTACCTGTGGCTGAGCGGCCTGTCCGCCTCCGCCGCGCCCTACGCCACCATGCTGCTGGACGGCGCACTTCTTGACGGGCCCAGTGATGAACTCGGTGAGGAGTATGTGACGTGCGTGCTCCTGGCCGCGTCCGACGCCGCCGGGCATCCGGTCTGGCAGCGGCACCTCGCGCGGGCCGGTCAGGAGCTGGCCGCCGCGTGGCCGGGTGACCGGCCGGGCCGCTACCCGGTGGCCCTGCTCCTGTGGATGATGCGCAACGCGGTCGGGGGCGACATGCAGGGCGCGTTCGAACTCGTCCGGGCCCAGCTCGCGTGCCCCGAGCCGTGGGCGCGGGCGACCGCCCGGTACGTGTCGGCGTTCGGGGCGCTCGGCGAGGGGGACGCCGCGGCGGCCGAGGTGCACTTCCACGCGGCGGCGGAAGAGTTCCGCTCGCTCGGCGACCGCTGGGGCACCGCGCTGGCCCTGGACTCGCTCGCCGGCCTGGCCGGAACGCGCGGCGACCGGGCGAGGGCCGTCGAGCTGACCGACGAGGCGCTCGCGCTGACCGAGCAGCTCGGCGCGCTGGAGGACAGCGCCGACCTGCTGGTCAACCGGGGAGATCACCTCGCCGGCGAGGACGCGGCGGCGGCTCGCGCCGACTACATGAGGGCCGCCGCCCTGGCCCGCCGCGCCGGCAGCTCCACCTACCTGGCGGCGGCCCTGCGTGGGCTCGGCGACATCGCGCTGCTGGAGCAGGACCTGGCCGAGGCCGAACGGCTGTACGTCGAGGCCCTCGAACGCCTCGACCCGCACTGGATCAAGAGCCTCGGCGACCGGGTGCGCACGCTCGCCGGGCTCGGCCGTGTCGCCGAGGCGCACGGCGACCGCGCCGCGGCCCGTGAGCGATTCCGGGAGGCCGGCGAGACGGCGGCCGTGATGGGGATCTCCACCCCCGCGGTCCTCCGCCTGATGGGGCTGCCCGAGACCGTCGTGGAGGCGGTGACCCGGTGGTGAGACGGCGGCGAGACGCGTCGGTGCGATGGGGGCGGTGAGCCGGCGGTGAGCCCGCGGTGAGCCCTCCCCGGCAGGCTCGGGGTCATGAGAAACGGCATGAGGAACACCAACGTCCTGATCTCCGGCGCCTCCGTCGCCGGGCCCGCGCTCGCCTACTGGCTCCACCGCCACGGCTTCACCCCCACGATCGTGGAGCGCGCCCCCGCCCTGCGCGAAGGCGGCTACGCCGTCGACTTCCGCGGCGAGGCCCACCTGTCGGTCCTGCGCCGCATGGGCATCCTCGGTGACATCGAGCGGGCCAGGACCGGCATGGGCTCCATGTCGTACGTCAACGCGGCGGGCCGGACGCAGGCGACGATGCCCGCCGACCTGTTCGCGGGCGACGTCGAGATCCTCCGCGGCGACCTGGGGCGCATCCTCTACGACGCCACCAAGGACTACACCGAGTACGTCTTCGGCGACTCCATCGCCTCGCTCACCGAGGACGCCGACGGCGTGACGGTCACCTTCGAGCGCGGCGCGCCGCGCCGGTTCGACCTGGTGATCGGCGCCGACGGGCTGCACTCCAACACCCGCCGCCTGACGTTCGGGCCTGAGGAGCGGTTCGTCAAGCACCTCGGCCTCTACTGCGCGATCTTCACCACGGCCAACCACCTCGGCCTGGACCACACCGGCCACGCCTACCGCACCGCGGGCAGGCTCGTCGCGCTCTACAGCGCCCGGCACAACACGCAGGCCAGGGCCGTCTTCTACTTCGTCTCCCCGGCCCTCGACCTGAACCGTCGCGACGTGGCGCGGCAGCAGGCCGTGCTCGCCGAGAGCTTCGCCGGCAACGGCTGGCAGAGCGAGCGGTTGCTGCACGACATGCGGCAGGCGCCCGACTTCTACTTCGACTCGGTCGGTCAGGTCCACATGGACACCTGGACGCGCGGGCGGGTCGCCCTTGTCGGCGACGCCGCCTGCTGCCCCTCGTCCCTGTCGGGCATGGGCTCGGGACTCGCGCTGGTCGGCGCGTACGTGCTGGCCGGCGAGCTGGCCGCGGCGCGCGGCGACCACCGCGTGGCGTTCGCCCGCTACGAGGAGGAGATGCGCGAGTACGCCACGGGCTGCCAGAAGATGGGCGACGGCGTCGCCAAGCTCATGGTGCCGGGCAGCCGGCTCCTGGCCTCGTTCCTCAACCGCTACTACAAGATCATGCCGTACCTGCCGGGCAAGAACATGGCCGCCAAGATGGCCCGCAAGGCCGCCGAGAACATCACGCTGCGCGACTACGAGAGCCTTGTCGGCCGCGCCTGAGCCGCACCTGCGCGCGGCCGTCGATATCCGGTGGCGGGCCCGGATCCGTTTTCGGCATAGTCGTGAGGATGCACCGTCAGCTCATCAGCCACCTCGCCCACGCGGACCATCCGATCGCCGCGCCCGTCAGCGAGGCCAACCTCATCCGTCTGCTCACCCGTGCCAAGCTGCCCTCCGGCGCCCGTGTCCTCGACCTCGGCTGCGGGGAGGGCGCGTGGCTCACCCGGGCGCTGGACCTCTACCCCGAGGCGACGGCGGACGGGGTGGACATCTCGGAGGAGGGGCTCGCCGCCGCCGCCGAGGCCGCCGCCCGCCTCGGCCTGGGCGACCGGCTCCGGCTGCACCAGACGCCCGCGGACGCCTTCGCCTCCGCCGAGCCGTACGAGCTGGTGCTGTGCGTGGGAGCGACGCACGCGTTCGGCACGCTGGCCGAGACCCTCGACGCCGTGCGCCGGCACCTGCGGCCGGGCGGGCTCGCGCTGATCGGCGAGGGCTTCTGGGAGGGGGAGCCGTCCAAGGAACTGCACGACCTGCTCGGCACGGGCCCGGACGACTACGCCGACCTGGCCGGGACCGTGGCGCGCGCCCGCGACGCCGGCTACGCCACCATCTACGCCCACACCAGCACCCGCGACGAGTGGGACGACTACGAGTGGTCCTGGACCGGCACCCTCACCCGCTGGGCCCTCGACCACCCCGGCCCGGACGGCGACGAGGCCATGGCCGCCGCCGACTCCCACCGCGACATGTGGCTCAACGGCTACCGCGACGGGCTCGGCTTCGTCACCCTCCTCCTCCGCCGGACCGACCAGTAGCGGAAGGGGCCGGGGAGCGCGCTCCCCGGCCCCTCACTCGCGGTGTCCGTCAGCGGGTGTAGACGACCGCCAGGGTCGGCGGCTTGACGCCCTGCTCCTTGTTCTCCGACGCGGCGAAGGCCCGCCAGTTGGTGGCCTCCTTCTCGTCCGCGCCACGGAGCTGGATGCCGTAGTCGGGGGCGCCCGACGCCCACGCCTTGACGATGTTCGTCACCGGCCACGCCAGGAAGCCGGCGCCCGTGGCGCACGGCGCGGTCCAGGTACGGCCGCGGCCGGCGCGGGTGGTGGAGGCGCCCTCGCCGGTTGTCGTGGGCTTGTTGTCCCAGTTCAGGTCGTTCTCGTCCCAGGCGCTGGTGACCCGCTCGGCGGTGAGGCCGGAGCCGACGACGAGGCCGCAGCCGTTGGTCTCCAGGTTCCACATGCCGAGGGTGGCCAGGATGACCTTCTTGCCCTTGACCTTGGCCGTGTTGAACTTGACCAGGCTGCGCATGACGTCACCGCCCTGGCCGTTCTCCCATGGCATGGTGCCCGCGATGATCATAGGGTCGCCGGGGTGCGAGGCCCAGGTGCTGGCCACGTCCGTGTCGGTCTCGACCTGCGGGAGCGTGATCGACGGGAAGACCGTGACCGGGTACTTCCGCTTGGGGTCGGCGAGGAAGCCCGCGTCGGGCTTGAGCACGAGCACCTTGACGCCGTTCTGGGTCTCGACGCTGGTGTCGATCGGCTTCAGCGCGTCGCCGCGCGGCTTGCCGTGCCCGCTGGCGTCCCACATGACCGGACGCGAGCCGGAGGCGACGACCTTGCCGTCACCGGCCGTGCTCTTGAGCAGGAGCCGGCCGCTCGCGTCCTCGGCGAGGTCGACGCCCTCGGTCTGCACGGGGATGCGCAGCTCCAGCGGGCCGGACGGCTTCTCGCGCAGCACCACGTCGTGGCGGAATCCCGTGGGCAGAACGGTGACGACCAGGTCGGCGCCCGGGCCGGCGGCGTTGGCGAAGGTGGCGACGTTGTCCTTGATCGCGGGCTTGGGCAGCGCGGTCGGCCACCGCACGGCGAACACCCGGCCGGCGTCGTCCACGATCTTGGCGAGCGGGCCCTCGCCGCCGGCGGAGACCTCGACGTTCGCCCGGGAGACGCGCGGCTTGAGCACCGCGCCGTCCTGGACGAGGGAGGTGTCGACCGGCAGCCACTGGTCTCCCCGCTTGACCTGGGCGACGCCGGAGCTGATGGTCTCGGTGAAGGTGCCGTCGGGGTTGGCGACGGTCGTGCTGTTCTCGTTGGTCAGGGTCGGCACGGACACTGCCTGACCGCTCTTGGCCGCCTGCGCCGACGCGGCGTCCATGGTCGCTTCGACGGCCGCCGTGTCACTGCTCTGTGCCGTGTCGGCCGGTGGCGTGGGCGTGGCGGCGTTGGCCTCGATCGCGGTGCCTCCGGCGAGGACGGTGGCGGTGAGCAGACCGAGAGCGAGCTTCCCCGTGAGCGAAATACGCAAGTCTCATCCTAAGTAATGTGAAAACTGCTGATAATCCTGTTTGTCCGACTATTCGACTTAAGTGCGGATAAGTCGGCGTTAGTCGGGCAGGTGGCATCGACAGGCGGCGCTTCTGCGAGCGCGGCCCTTCAGCCCCGGCGACGACGCCGGCGCTTCCCCTGTGTCAGGCGGCCCCGTGTGTGAACGCGTGCATGATTCCCCGTTCGCGAATGCGAGCATGATCGCCCGCAGGTCACAGAAATATCACGCAACATATCCGTACACGACAGACTTTTCAGAGTATGACGTATATCACATAGCAATGCGTTATCAAGTCAACCTTCTGCGTGATCAACGTGACTCCGCCGGCGAGGGCTGGTGTCATCCGCGGCGGAGGCATGGCGCGCGGGCGGGTTGACTTTCGTCAGGGGTACGGCTGGCCGGAAGGCCGATGTCCCGGGCAGGCCCCGGTCCCTAGGTTTTCGCAGGTCCCCCTTGAACGGAGCACCTGTGAAAAGCCTCCTCACCGCCCTCGCCCTGGCGATCGGCCTGGCCGTGACGTGCACGCCGGCCGCATGGGCCGCCGGGCCCGCGCGCACCGCCGAGCTCACCCCGGCCGCCATCGACGCGTACGTCGGCCGCGCCCTCGACCAGACCGGTCTGCCCGGACTGTCCGTCGTCGTGACCCACGGCGACCGGATCGTCCACGCCGCCGGCTACGGCCACGACTCCGCGGGCGAGCCGGTCACCGCCGGCACGCCCATGCGGGTCGCCTCGGTGACCAAGTCGTTCACCGCCATGGCCGCGATGATCCTCGTGGAGGAGGGCAGGCTGTCCCTGGACAGGCCCGTGGCCGAGCAGCTCCCCGGGTTCCGCATGGCCGACCCGCGCGCCAAGGCGATCACGCTGCGGCACCTGCTGAACCAGACGTCCGGGCTGTCCGACACCACGACCGACATCGGCGACCTGGACACGGCCGGCTCGCTCAAGGAGTACGCCGCCAAGCTGGGCACCGCCACGCTGCGGGCCGCGCCCGGCACGCACTGGGAGTACTGCAACGTCAACTACAACGTGGCGGCCAGGCTGGTGGAGGTGGCCAGTGGCCGAAGCTTCGGCGACTTCATGCGGGAGCGGGTCTTCGGGCCGCTCGGCATGCGCTCCAGCGGCGTCAGCGAGCGGACGGTCCGGCCGGCCGACGGCTACAACTCCGTGTTCGGCCTCTGGCTGCCGCGCCCCGAGCTGCCCGCGTTCCTCGACGGCAGCGGCAGCGGCAGCGTCATCACCACGGCCGCCGACATGGGCCGCTGGCTGATCACCCAGAACGGCCGGGGCCGCCGCCTCGTCGGCCCGGCCGGCCTGACCACCATGCACGCCCCGAGCAGCGTGCGTGAGTACGGCATGGGCTGGGGCATCGACGACGAGACCCGGCGGCTCACGCACTCGGGGAACCTGTTCACCTACACCGCCGTCGAGACGATCGTCCCGCGGACGGGCTACGGCTTCGCCGTCATGGCGAACAGCGCGAGCCTGACGGACGACACGTTCGCCATCGCGAGCGGGCTGGCGGACCTGAGCGAGGGCCGGACGCCGGAGGTGCCGGGGGGCGACAGGCAGCAGTTCGAGCTGGTACTGGGGGTGGTCACGCTGGCGGCGGCGGCGCTCGGGACCCTGGGAGCCGTACGCTCCCGGCGCTGGGCCGCCCGGCGACTCGCCACGAGGACGCCGAGGAAGTGGCGGGCCGGGCTCCGCCTGGTGCCGGTGCTGCTGCCCGCGGCGCTGCTGGCGGCGTACCCGGACCTGATCTCGTTCCTGATGAACGGCCGGACGGTCACGTGGGCGCAGCTCACGTACTTCGCGGCGCCGCTGACGATCACTCTCGTGGTGGCGGCCGCGGCGGGCCTCGTGACGGCTGTCCTGCGCCTCGCTCACTACCGCACGCTCACCGGGCGGCAAAGGCCCCGTCACACCCACTGACGTGATCACACACGGGATTCGCACCGTCCGCAGTTGATCTTCACTCACCACCTGGATGTACGGTTTGCGCCCCCTCATCGCAGCCTTGGCCCTCGCCACCGCCGACCATGCCCCGACCCCCGGACCCGACCCGTGGCGGGCGCGCGCTCGCTGCTCGCCCGCGGCACCCGTGCGACGACCGAGTTCCACGGCAACGCCGCCACGAACGTGCCGCGGAAGGGGGCCGGTCAGGGTCTTACCGCCGTCAGGCGAGCCGCACATCGGCGCCCCGCGTCACGGGGTCCGGAGACGACCCCGTGACAAGCTGTGGCTGTCAGTCGTCGATGGCCTGGTAGAGCGTGGTCCAGAAGTCGTGGATGAGCCGCGCGGGATCTGGGACGGACATCCCGACCTGGGTCAGCAGGATTCCGGTGAGCCGGTTCTCGGGGTCGGCGTAGGTCGAGGTGCCGCTTCCGCCGTCCCAGCCGAACTGGCCGACGGGGGCGTAGTCGCCGCGGTAGGTGCGCACCGCCATCCCCATGCCCCAGCCGCCGTGCTGCCCCTGGCCGAATGACACATGGACGTTCTCGGTGGCCATGGCGTGCCGGGCGGCTTGCTGCTCGGACGTGAGGCGGTTGGTGGTCATCAGCTCGACGGCGGGCCGGGACAGGATCCGCTCGCCGCCGTGCATCCCGCCGTTGAGCAGCATCTGGAAGTAGGCGTGGTAGTCGTCCGCGGTGGAGACCAGTCCGCCGCCGCCGCCCTGGAACGCCGGAGGCCGGCTCCACCGTCCCCCCACGGCCTCGTCCCACACGTGGAACTCCTCGGTCTGCGGGTCGGGGGCGTACAGGGCCGGCAGCCGGTCGATCTTGTCGGCGGGCACGTGGAAGGCGGTGTCCTTCATCCCCAGCGGGCCGAAGATGCGTTCACGCAGGAACGTCTCGAACGACTGGCCCGTGACCCTGGCCACCAGCACGGCGAGCACGTCGTGGCTGATCTGGTACTGCCAGCGCTCTCCAGGCTGGTACATCAGCGGCAACGTGCCCAGGCGGCGCATCCACTCGTCCGGCTCGGGCATCGGCTCCGGCAGATCGGGCGTGAGCCCCTGCTCGAAGATCGCGCCCATGATCGGGCTGCCCAGCGCCGTCATGTCCATGCCGAGCCCGAACGTGGAGGTCAGCAGGTCCCGTACGGTGATCGGCCGCCGGGCCGGCACGGTCTCGTCCAGCGGGCCGTCGATCCGCTTCAGCACCCGGCGGTCGGCGAGCTCCGGCAGCCACGGCTCCACCAGGTCGTCCAGCCGCAGCCTGCACTCGTCGAGCAGGACCATCGCCGCCGCCATCGCGACCGGCTTGGTGGTCGAGGCCATCCGGAAGATCGTGTCCCGGCGCATCGGCGCGCCACCGTCATGGCGCATCGTCCCGAGCGCCTCGACGTGCGTCTCACCGCCCCGGCCGACCAGGGCGACGAGCCCGGGAATCCTCCCCGACTCGACATGCCGCTCCAGCACTTCACGCAGCCTGCGCAGCCCCGCTTCGGAGAAGCCGTTGTTGCTCTTTTCCATCATGAATCCCTTACCTACGGTGTTCGATCTTGCGAGACGGGCGTTCGGCGAGCTGGAGCTCGGCCACGGGACTCCCTCTGCGGCGCCACCGGCACCCGCAAGCGTTCGGGAATCTCTGAATGTCTGCGACAGTACATTGCGTTTATAAGTCCGTCAACAGGCAATGATGCTGCGTGATGCCTGCTAAATTCGGCTTATCGAGCAGTCTTTGCAATGAACATGACACTGAACGCAAAGGGTGGGCCGCGATGCGGCATTGCAATGGAATCTGAGTGAATGCATACTGTGCAGCGGAGGGTGCCGGGGCGCCGCGCTTCGCGCATGTCGACGGATAGGAGCCGAGCACCGATGCCCGGAGGCAGACTGACCGGCCAGGACCGACAGCACATCGCCGCGTGGCTGGCCGAGGGACTCGGATACGCGGAGATCGGCCGGCGTATGGGGCGGCCCGCCTCGACCATCATGCGGGAGGTCACCCGCAACGGCGGACCCGACGACTACAGAGCGGACCAGGCGCACGAGGCCACCCGGCATCGTGCCCGCCGGCAGAAGCAGGCGCCGCCTCCGGCGCCGCCGATCTCCGACAGCGACCATGGGCGAGACCCGCAGGCGGTGCAGGACTTCGCGGAGTCCTTCACCGCTCTCCTCGTTCAGCAGGGGCTGCCCCGGATGGAGGCCAGGGTGCTGGTCTGCCTGTACATCACCGACTCCGGCGCTCTCACCGCCGCCGACCTGGTCCAGCGGCTTCGCGTCAGCCCGGCGTCGGTCTCGCACGCCGTCGCCTTCCTCGAAGAGCAGGGAATGCTCAGGCGGGAACGGGTTCCCGGCGCGCGGCGCGAACGCTACGTCATCGACGATGAGATCTGGCTCCGGTCGATCCTCGCAGCTCTGCAGATGAACGACGCTCTGACGGCCGCGTCGCAGCGCGGAACCGAGATTCTCGGGGCCACGACCCCGGCGGGCGCCCGCTTCCAGTCCTCCGCCGAGCTCCTTCTCCTTGTCAGCGAGGCCTTCCGGCAGGTCATGGAGCAGTGGCGGCAGAGAGCCTGACCGCCTGCCGGCCCGCGAAGATCAACCCTCGTAGTACGTCATCTCCACCCCCGACACCGTGCGCCGGACAGGCTCGAACCCCGCCAGGTCAGCGCGATCGGCGTGGCCGGCCACGGCGTCGCGCACGGCCTCGCTCAGGTGGACGCGGCCGGGGCTGCCGAGGTCCTGGGCCATCTTGGACGCCAGGTTGACCGGGGCCCCGGCGACGTCCCAGCCGCCGCCGGGTGTCCGCCCTGCCAGCACGGGCCCGGCGGCCACCCCGATCCGGGCCACGATCTCCCGCTCGGCGAGCCCCGTGCGCAGCCTCAGTGCGAAGCGCACGGCCGGCGCCGGCTCCTCGAACAGGTAGATGCCCAGCGGCCCGGCGACCTTGATCTCCACGGCACCCTCGGACGGCAGGAGGCGGAGACCGGCCTCCCGCATCGCCGCCGACAGCGACAGCCCCCTGAGCAGCTCCACCTCCGGCGTGTCCGCTGGAGCGGCGCTCCGCTCCACGAGGACCACGGTCCGGTCGCGCAGGTGGCCGGCCGCCAGCCGTTCGGCCAGCTCGGCGTCCCCGGGGCGGGCGTCCAGCAACAGCAGGTCGGCGTAGAAGGCCGCGGAGTACGGGATGGGATAGTGCTCCTGCCCGGCCGATCCGGACGCGCCCGGCCATCCCTCGCCCGACCACGCCTCGCCGAGCCGGGGAACATCCAGCCGGGGGCCGTCGACCACCTGGTGGACGGGGCCGACGAGACCGTCGGGGCCGTCGGGGCCGTCGGGGCCGTCCTTGCGCCGCAGCACGAACGGGTGGCCGTCCGGCAGCCGGTCGACCACGGCCTGTGTCACCGCGATCTCGCCGCCCTCGGTGTCGTTCTCCGCGAACTCCTCGGCGGCGTCGGCCTCCGCGCCGTACAGCCCGCCCGACAGCTCGTAGAACGACCCCAGATGCACGCCGATCCCGATGCGGACCACGCAGTGGCGCCGGATCTCGTCCTGCGCCGTCAGCAGAGCGGACAGCAGCGTGGACGGGTCCGCGGCCTCCGGGTGGAACAGCTGGGCGTTGTCGGCCGCCCACACGCCCACCGCGCGCCCGCCGGCGCTCCGGGCGCAGGCGTGCAGGATGCGCTTGGGCCGGTCGATGAGCGCCAGCACCTCCAGCAGGCCGAGCCGCTGGCTGAGCCGGGTGAGCCCGGCCGAGTCGGACACGACGGAGTATCCGCGGATCTCGTGGGGGCTCAGCAGGCGCCGCGCGTCATCGGCGGTGCCCGCGCTTGCGCGCCACTGCTCGACGAGGGACAGCGGCAGGCCGGCGGCGACGTCTCGTGAGGTGTCGAAGCCGCCCGGCGTGAGCGGGCCGGCGGGGGGTTCGTAAGCCACCCGTCAAGGCTAACTCACCCAGAGTAACTCTTCGTACGCGCTGGGTGACGCGACCCAGCCGGACCAGCGGGTCACGTCCACGAGGATGACCGGCCCGTCCGGCGGATCCCGGCGGTACTGCTCGTACTTCCCGGTCAGCGTCCCGATCGCCTCGCCCGCCTCGGGGGAGCCGGGGGCGACGACGCGGGCGGTGCCGTCGGCGCGCACCCACCACAGGCCGGTCCAGTCGTCCTCGTAGCGGTCGGCCAGGAGGGACACCCGGGGGTGCGCCCGGATGTTGCGGAGCCGCTGCAGGTCGGTCGTCGTCTTGGGCTTGTGGTCGACCGCGATGACGACCCGGTCTCCGGCCAGCGCGAAGGTGACGGGCACCAGGTGGGGCGCCCCGTCGCCGGCCACGGTGCCGAGCCGGGCGACGCGCTGCCCGCCGAAAAGCCGGCGCGCCAGGTCGGCGTCCATCCCCTCATCGTGTCACCGCCACCCCTCATCGTGTCAGCGCCGCTCTTCGGGTCAGCGCCGCCCCGGACCGCGCCCGCGCGTCACTCGGTCGCGCCGGCCCCGAAGGCCGCTCGTACGGCGTCGGCGATCTGGCGCTGGATCGGGTCCGCGTCCGCCCCGAACAGCGTCTCGTCCACCGCCGCCACCGCCCGCATCGCCTCCTGCATGAGCCGCGCGCCTTCCGGCGTGAGCTCCAGCGTCGAGGCCGACCCGGCCCTGGCCTTTCCGTCGCGGACGAGCCCCGCCCCGGCCAGCGCCTTCACCGCCGTGTGGACGCTCTGCACGGTGATGCCGGACATGCGCGCCAGGTCGCTGAACGACGCGCCGGGCACGCCCGCGATGTGCCCGAGCAGTCCGAGCCTGCTGACCGTCAGCCCGAGGGGCGAGAGCGCGGCGCCCAGCTCCGACTCGATCCGGTGCGCCAGCGTGAGCAGCACGATGGAGGGACTCGTCGCGGGCGGGCCCGGGCGGGCGCTCTCGGTGGTCACTCCCCCAGTCTCCCGCAGCCGACGCCCCGCACCCCGCCCCCGTGATCGGACACCCTGGAACCAAACGCGAAGCCGCGCCGGCCATGGCTCTCAGGACGTCATCGCTGTTCCGGGGATCAGCCGACCAGATCGAACGGCAGCCGCGGCTCGATCTTGGCGAGCCGCGAAGCTCCAGCTCGCGTGGTCAGCACGGGTGACGACCGGTTGAGTGCGAGGTCGGCGGTCTGGGCGTCCTCGACCGTGAGACCCAAGGCGCCCATGAGAAAGCCCGAGCGGATCGCCCGTTCCCCGTCGCCGCCTCGACCGACGAGATGGTCCACCACCACAGCCGGGTTCGTGAGCAGCGCGTCGACTCGGGCGGCCAGCTGTTGGAGGTACAGCTCCGGGTAGCCGCTCGCGGCCGTGGCGAGCACGGTGGAGGGCAGGACGAGCGTGACCATCTCACGGGCGGCAGCCGAGAGCAGCAGGCGCAGGTCCCTGTCCCCGCCGAGATAGCCGGCCACGGCGGGGGTGTGGAGAATACGGCCCCGCTTCACGTGGCGTCGTGTGCGTTGTCGCTGAGGACTTCGGCGGTGGAGCGGCGCAACCGAGCCGCCCAGTAGTTCTCACGGTCGGGATCATCGGGCATCGGCTCTCCAAAAGCTTCTGCCTCGCGGGTCAGCCATGCCTCACGCCGGCGGGCGGCCGCGATGAGCTCGGCCAGGCCTGCGGAGAACGACTGAACTTCGCCGGCACGGACCTTCTCGTCGAGCCAGGCGGCATCTTCGTCGGGAAGGCTGATGGCCCTCTTCTCGGTCATACCAAAACGGTACCCCAGTAGTACCGTCACGGCTCGGCTCTTCTCGGATTCACTTGCATCCTCCGAGTCGCTCACCGGGCGACCCTGGGGGCGCGCACGAGCGCCGGAACGCGCGCGGCGCGCCCCCAGGTGAGGACCTTGCCGTGTGCCCCATGGCTGAGGTTCCGGAAGAAACCGCGGGAGCCCGGAGTCAGGTGGTGGAGAAGGCGGCGTCGAAGGAGGTGGCCGGCGGGGTGATGGCGTTGAGGCGGCGGATGTAGCCCAGCGCCTCCTTGGCCCCGTCCAGGCGGTCCATGCCCGCGTCCTCCCACTCGATCGAGATGGGCCCGGTGTAGCCGATCGAGTTGAGCGCCCGGAAGCAGTCCTCCCACGGCACGTCGCCGCGGCCCGTCGAGACGAAGTCCCAGCCGCGCCGCAGGTCGGCCCACGGCAGGTGGGAGGACAGGCGCCCGCGCCGGCCGTCGCCGACCCGGACCCGGGTGTCCTTGCAGTCCACGTGGTAGATCCGGTCGGCGAAGTCCAGGATGAACGCCACCGGGTCGAGGTCCTGCCAGACCATGTGCGACGGGTCCCAGTTGAGGCCGAACGCGGGCCGGTGGCCGATGGCCTCCAGGGTGCGCTGCGTCGTCACGTAGTCGTAGGCGATCTCGCTCGGATGGATCTCGTGCGCGAACCGTACGCCCACCTCGTCGAAGACGTCGAGGATGGGGTTCCAGCGGTCGGCGAAGTCCTGGTAGCCCGCGTCGATCATGGAGGCGGGCACCGGCGGGAACATGGCGACCGTGTGCCAGATCGACGAGCCGGTGAAGCCCACGACCGTGTCGACGCCGAGCAGGGCGGCGGCCCGCGCGGTGTCCTTCATGTCCTCGGCGGCGGCCTGCCGCACCGACTCCGGGTCGCCGGAGCCCCAGATCCGGGCGGGCAGGATGGCCTTGTGGCGCTCGTCGATGGGGTGGTCGCAGACGGCCTGGCCGACGAGGTGGTTGGAGATGGTCCACACCTTGAGGCCGTGCTTGTCGAGCTGGGCGCGTTTCTGCTCGACGTACGACGGGTCGGACACCGCCTGGGCGACGTCGAAGTGGTCGCCCGAGCAGGCGATCTCCAGGCCGTCGTACCCCCATTCGGCGGCGAGCCGGCACACCTCCTCGAACGGCAGGTCGGCCCACTGGCCCGTGAACAACGTGACCGGTCTCATGCGTCCTCCACGACTGTGTAGCGGCTGGAGTCGGCCGCGCTCCGTTCGACCGCCGCGAGGACGCGCTGCACCCGCAGCCCGTCGGCGAACGACGGGGCGGGATCGCGGCCGTCGGCGATCGCCTCCAGGAAGTCCTTGATCTCATGGGTGAACGTGTGCTCGTAGCCGAGGCCGTGGCCGGGCGGCCACCAGGCGCCGGCGTACGGGTGGCCGGGCTCGGTGACGAGGATCCGGGTGAAGCCGGCGTCCCCTTCGCTGACCCAGAGCTCGTTCATGGCCTCGAAGTCGAAGGCGAGGCTGCCGAGCGAGCCGTTGAGCTCGATGCGCAGCGCGTTCTTGCGCCCCGTGGCGAAGCGGGTGGCCTCGAACGAGGCGACGGCGCCGCCCGAGAGCCGCCCGATGAACAGCGCGGCGTCGTCCACCGTGACCTGCCCGGTGGCCGTCCCGCCGGTGGCGGCCAGGCCGGCCGAGTCCTCCGCCAGGGGGCGCTCCTTGACGAACGTCTCGGTGAGCGCCGAGACGCCCACCACGCGCTGCCCGGTGACGAACTCGGCGGTGTCGATGATGTGCGCGCCGATGTCGCCGAGCGCGCCCGAGCCCGCCTTGTCCTTCCGCAGCCGCCACACCAGCGGGAACTCCGGGTCCACGATCCAGTCCTGCAGGTACTGGGCGCGGACGTGCCGGATCTCGCCGAGCCGGCCCTCCTCGACGTACCGCCGGGCCAGGGCGATGGCCGGCACCCGGCGGTAGTTGAAGGCGACCATGTTCTTCCCGGGCGCCGAGGCGGCGGCGCGCACCATGGCCTCGGCCTCGGCGACGGTGTTGGCCAGCGGCTTCTCGCAGATGACGTGCTTGCCGGCCGCCAGCGCGGCGATGGCGATCTCGGCGTGGGAGTCGCCGGGCGTGCAGACGTCGATGATCTGCACGTCGTCGCGCCGTACCAGCTCCCTCCAGTCGGTCTCGACGTCGGCCCAGCCGAGCTGGGCCGCGGCGGCCGACGTGCGCTCCTTCGACCTGCCCGCGAGCACCGCCATGCGGGGCGCCAGCGGCAGGTCGAAGAAGGCTCCCACGCTGCGCCATGCCTGGGAGTGGACGCGGCCCATGAAGGCGTGGCCCACCATGCCCACGCCGATGCTGATCTTTTCTGACATGCAGCCCCCGATCAGGACTCGAAGCCGAGCGGCAGGTACTTCTCGACGTTCTCCTTGGTAATGGTCTCCGATGCGAGCGTGATGGACTGCGGAACTTGGTTCTCCACGAGGTCACTCATGCCCTTCCCCTGGGCGATGAGCCGGGCGAGTTTGATCGCCGAGGAGGCCATCGTGGGGCTGTACGTGACCGTGGCCTCCAGCACGGAGGAGCCGGACTGGATCTCCTTCATGGCGTTGAGCGAGCCGGCGCCGCCGACCATGAAGAACTCCTTGCGTCCCGCCTCCTTGATGGCGGCGAGCACGCCGATGCCCTGGTCGTCGTCGTGGTTCCACAGGGCGTCGATCTTCTTGTGCGCCTGGAGGAGGCTGGTCGCCACCTGGTTGCCGGTCTCGACGGTGAACTTGGCGTCCTGCTTGGCGGTCACGCTGAAGCCGTACGTCTTGAGCGCGTCGGCGAAGCCCTTGCTGCGGTCCTGGGTCAGCGGGAGGGTGGCGATCCCCTGGATCTCGACGATGACCGGGTTGGAGACGCCCTTGTCCTTGAGCTTCTTGCCGATGTAGTGGCCGGCGGCGACGCCCATGCCGTAGTTGTCGCCGCCGATCCAGGTGCGGTAGGCGAGCTTGTCCGGGAAGACGCGGTCGAGGTTGACGACGGGGATGCCGGCCTGGGTGGCCTGGAGGGCGACCTGGTTGAGCTGCTGGCCGTCGTTGGGCAGGATCACCAGCGCGGCGACCTTGGCCGCGATGAGCGACTCGACGGCGGAGATCTGCTGGTTGATGTCGTTGGTGGGCTCGACCGGCTTGAAGTCGATGTCGGTGTACTGCTTGGCGGCGGCCTCGGCGTTCTTGGCGATGGCGGCGATCCAGCCGTGGTCGGCGGCGGGGGCGGAGAAGCCGATGGTGACCTTGGTGCCGGGCTGGTCGTTGCCGCTGGAGGCCGGTGAGGGGGCGGGCGCGGCGGCGCTGGCGGGCGCGGCCGACGGGTCGTTGCTGGTGCAGCCGGCGACCGCTAACAGGGCGGCTCCGCCGACGAGGAATCCCCTGCGCGCGACTTTGTCGGTCATGACGTTCTCTCCTTCAGGTTCCGCCGCTGGAGCAGGACCGCGACGACGATGATCAGGCCCTTGGCGATGAGCTGGTCGCTGGTGTTCAGGCCGTTGAGGATGAACAGGTTGGTGATGATCGTGAAGATCAGCAGGCCGAGGATCGAGCCCACGATCGTGCCGCGACCGCCGGTGAGGAGGGTGCCGCCGATGATCACGGCGGCGATGGCGTCCAGTTCGTACAGGTCGCCGTGGGTGGAGGAGCCGGTGGTGGTGCGGGCCATGATGAGGATGGCGGCGATGCCGCAGCACAGGCCGGACAGGGCGTACAGGAGCATGGTGTGCCGCCGCACGTCGATGCCGGCCAGCCGGGCCGCCTCGGGGTTGCCGCCCACCGCGTACGTCCGCCGCCCGAACGTCGTGCGGTTGAGCACGATCCAGCCGAGGACGACGACCAGGGCGAAGACGTAGACGAGCAGCGGCACGCCGAGCACCCGGGTGGTGGCGAGGTCCACGATGGCGTGGTTGTCGGCGCTGACGAGCTGGGTCCTGCGGTCGGACATGCGCTGCGCGAGGCCGCGCGCCGCGACCAGCATGGCGAGCGTGGCGATGAACGGCACCAGCCGCCCGTACGCGACGAGCAGCCCGCTGACCAGCCCGGCGCCCGTGCCGACGAGGATCGCGCAGACCGCCATGACGACCGGCCCGAACTCCTGCGTGGCCAGGGTCGTGGCCCAGACGGAGGCCAGCGCCATGACGGCGCCCACCGACAGGTCGATGCCGCCGCCGATGATGACGAACGTGGCGCCGACGGTGATGACGCCGATCGTGGCGGCCAGCGACAGGATGCTGACCAGGTTGTCGGCGGTGGCGAAGGCGGCCGGCCGGGTGACGAGGCCGACGGCCACGAGCAGCGCGAGCGCCACGAACAGGCCCAGATGCCGCAGCTCGAAGGAGCGGGGGGCGGTCGTCGCGGGGGCCTCCGCGACCGTTCTTCCTGCTTCCGCCATCAGGCGGCCCTCCCGTTCGTGACTGCTTCCGCCATCAGGCGGCCCTCCCGTTCATGATCATGTCGAGGACGCGGTGCTCGTCGAGGTCGCGGGCGTCGCCCTGGTGGATGACCGTCCCCTCGCGCAGCACGAGGACGCGGTCGGCCAGGCCGAGCACCTCCGGCACCTCGCTGGAGACCAGCAGCACGCCGATGCCCTCCTCTGCCAGGCCGCGGATGACCGTGTACAGCTCGGCCCTGGCGCCCACGTCCACGCCCCGGGTGGGCTCGTCGAGCAGCAGCAGCCGGCGCCCGCCGAGCAGCCAGCGGGCGAGCACGGCCTTCTGCTGGTTGCCGCCGGACAACGTCTTGACCGGGCGCTCCGGGTCGCGCGGCCGGATGTCGAGCGCCTCGGCCAGCCGGGCGGCCTCGGCGCGCTCGCGGGCCCGGTCGAGCCAGCCGAGCCGGGCGAACCCGGACAACCCGCCGAGCGTGATGTTGGCGGTGACGCTCTGGTCGAGGAGCAGGGCCTGCGCCTTGCGCTCCTCGGGCGCCAGGCCCATGCCGAGCTTCACGGACTCGACGACGCCGCCGCGCCGCAGCGCCCGCAGCGGGCCGTCCTGCCGTACGGACTGGAGGAGGCCGGCGCGGCGGACCGGGCGGCCGCCCACCTGCACCTGGCCGGTGGCGCGGCGCGCGCCGTAGACGGCCTCCAGGATCTCGGAACGGCCGGAGCCGACCAGGCCGGCCAGGCCGACGATCTCGCCCGCGCGCACCGAGAACGACACGCCCGCGAAGGCGCCGGGTGAGGACAGGTCCTCCACCCGCAGCACCTCCTCGCCGGGCGGCCGGGCGGCGCGGGGCGGGAAGACGTACTCGACGTCGCGGCCCGTCATCAGGGAGACGATCTCGGAGGTGGGCGTGTCGCGGGCGGGCAGGCCCACCGCGATCGTGCGGCCGTCCTTGAGGACGGTGACGCGGTCGCCGATCTCGCGGATCTCCTCCATCCGGTGGGAGATGTAGACGACGGCGACGCCGCGGGCGGTGAGGTCGCGGATGATGCGGAACAGGTTCGCCACCTCGTCGTGGGCGAGCGCGGCGGACGGCTCGTCCATGACGATGAGCCGGGCGTCGCGCGAGAGCGCCCGCGCCATGGACACGATCTGCTTGGCCGCCGGGGCGAGCCGCCCGACCTCGATGGACGGCCGGATCTCGGGGTGGCCGAGCCGGGACAGCACCTCGCCGGCCGCCCGGTCGGCGCCTCGCCGGTCGGTGAAGCCGAGACGGGTGTGCTCGTGGCCGAGGAAGATGTTCTCGGCGACGCTGAGCCCGTCGACGAGGTCGAGCTCCTGGTAGATGGTGGCGATGCCGAGCCGGATGGCGTCCACGGGGCCGGCGGGGCGGGCCGGGACGCCGTTCAGCTCGATCGTGCCCTCGTCGGGCCGGTGGGCGCCGGCGAGGATCTTGATCAGGGTGGACTTGCCGGCGCCGTTCTGGCCGAGCAGGCAGTGGACCTCCCCGGCCCGCACGTCCAGGTCCACGCCGTCGAGCGCGCGGACGCCCGGGAACTGCTTGACGATTCCCCTCATGACCAGCATCGGGGGTCTCTCCTGTCAGGCGTTGACGATCTTGTTGATGTTGTCGGGTGACAGGTAGTGCTCGATCGCCAGGAGGCCGGCGCCGAGCGCGGCGGCGTCCTCCCCGGTACGGCTCGGCACGATCGACAGGTGGTGGGTGGCCAGCGGCAGCGACCGCCGGTAGACGGTCTCCCTGATGCCGGCGAGCAGGTGCTCGTGGACCCGGGACAGGACGCCGCCGATGACGATGACCTCGGGGTTGAAGAAGTTGACCAGGCCGGCCAGCACCTCGCCGATGTGCCGGCCCGCCTCCCTGACCAGGCGCAGCGCCCGCGTGTCGCCCGCCTGGACGAGCGTCACCACGTCGGCGCCGGTCGTGGCGGGCACGCCCAGCTCCGTGAGCCTGCGGGCGAGCGCCGCGCCGCCGGCCACCGCCTCCAGGCAGGCGCTGTTGCCGCAGCGGCACCCCGCGTCGTCGTGGCCGGACACGCGGATGTGGCCGATGTCGCCGGCCGAGCCCTGGGCGCCGCGGTGCAGCCGGCCCTCGGCCACGATGCCGCAGCCGATGCCGGTGCCGACCTTGACGAACAGCAGGTGGCCGGTGCCGGGGAAGGCGTTGCGGTGCTCGCCGAGGGCCATCACGTTGACGTCGTTGTCGACCAGGACCTCGCAGCCCTGGAAGTGCTCGGGGATGGGGTAGTCGTTCCAGCCGGGCATGATCGGCGGGTTGTTCGGCCGGCCGGTGGCGAACTCGACCGGTCCCGGCACGCCCATGCCCAGCGCCCGCAGCGCCGACCTGGGCCGGCCGGCCTCGGCGAGCAGCCGGTCGAGGCGCCCGTCCACGTGGGCCAGGACGGTCTCGGGGCCCTCGGTGACGAGCAGCGGGTCCTCGCACTCGGCGAGCACCTCGCCTGAGATGTCCATCAGCGCGACGCGGCAGTGGGTGGCGCCCACGTCGACGCCGGCGAAGGCGTGGCCGTCGGTGTGCAGCCGGAGCTGGCGGGGTGGCCGGCCGCCGGTGGACTCGCCGCTCTCGGTCTCCTCGACGAGGCCGCTCTCGATGAGGGCGTCGACGCGCTGGGAGATCGTGGAGCGGGCCAGGCCGGTGAGCCTGGCCAGGTCGGATCGGGTCGTCGCGGAGCCCGCGCTGATGAGGGTCAGCACGTCCCCGGGCGAGCCCGGAGCGGGGGTCATGCCGCGACCTTAGGAGCGTCGGCCGTCCGAATCAAGAGCGAATTTCGTCCTAAGTCGGACATCTTCCGCCGATCGTCGAACAAAGATCGCCCGCGCATAACGAAAAGACCCCTCCTCGCGGAGGGGTCCTCGAACGGGCGGAAAGGTTTCCTTGGAGGTGCGGAAGGGTCCTTGAACGGGCGGGCGAGCCGTCAGAGCATGGCCTTCATGGAGTCGGCGGCCGTGAGGACGTACGGCTGCTCGGCCATGATCGCCCCCCAGTTGTCCGCGACCGCCTCCGGCGTGATCTCGTCCGAGCGCCAGCCCGGCCCCTCGGCCACGATCACCCGCGACACCCGGCCGCCCCCGACCGTGAACACCTCGCCGCTGACCTCGCACGAGTCGTGGACGAGGTAGGCGACGAGCGCGCTGACCCGCTCGGGCGTGAACTTGGCCTCGAACTCGGCCGGCAGCAGCGACTCGGTCATCCGCGTCCAGGCGACCGGGGCGATGGCGTTGGCCTTGACGCCGTTGCGGGCGCCCTCGATGCCGACGGTCTTGGTCAGGCCGACGAGGCCCATCTTGGCGGTCGAGTAGTTGGCCTGGCCGAAGTTGCCGAACAGGCCGGCCGGGCTGGAGGTGTTGACGACGCGGCCGTAGCCGGCCTCCTTCATGTACGGGTAGGCCGCGCGGGTGACGAGGTACGAGCCGCGGACGTGGACGGCGAGCACGGCGTCGAACTCCTCGACCGACATCTTGCCGAACGAGCGGTCACGCAGGATGCCCGCGTTGTTGACGACGATGTCGACCTTGCCGTAGGCGTCGATCGCCGCCTGGACGATCGAGGCGGCGCCTTCGGGGGTGGCGACGTTGTCGGCGTTGGCGAGGGCCTGGCCGCCGTTCTTCGCGATGAGCTCGGCCACGTCGGCGGCGGGGCCGGCGGAGGCGCCGCTGCCGTCGAGCGCGCCGCCGAGGTCGTTGACGACGACCTTGGCGCCCCGCTCGGCCAGGAGGAGCGCGTGCGACCTGCCGAGGCCGTGCCCGGCCCCCGTGACGATCGCCACCTTGTCATCGAACCGAAGCATCGGACCTCCAGCGCAGGAGAACAAACTTCTAGTACGAGTACGATAACCCGAGCCGGCGCAACAGGGACTGATCGTCGCGGATAGTGATCGGCGAGCCGGTTGTCTGCTAGAGTTGCGGGCTCCCAAAGGCGAGGGGTTCAGCCTCGCCATCCCTCCATCGGGCCTGGGAGGCCGGACATGCCGGTGAACGCGCCCATCCGCGTGGTCCAGTGGGCCACCGGTTCCATCGGCCGCTACGCGTTACGCAGCGTGCTCGGCCGGCCGGGACTCGAACTCGCGGGTGTCCTCGTGTACGACCCGGACAAGATCGGCAAGGACGCGGGCGAGCTGGTCGGGCTGCCGCCCACCGGCGTCACCTGCACCGACGACGTCGACCGGGTGCTGGCCCTCGACGCCGACTGCGTGCTCCACATGCCACTGCCGGCGTTCTACTTCGGCACCGACCAGACCTCCGACGTCGAGACCATCTGCGCCCTGCTCGCCTCGGGCAAGAACGTCATCACCACCACGGGATTCGTCTACCCCAAGTCGTACGGCCGGGGCGTCGTCGACCGCGTCGAGGCGGCCTGCGCCGCGGGCGGCACCACCCTGCACGGCACCGGCATCAACCCGGGCTTCATGAGCGACTTCCTGCCCCTGGCGCTGACCGGATTGTCCGACCGGGTGGACCACGTCTACGTGCGGGAGTCGTCCGACTTCCGGGGACATCCGTCGCGGCAGGTCGTCGTGGACCTGGTCGGGTTCACCCGCTCGGCCAAGGACTACACGGCCGCGGTCCGGCCGTACCGGGCGTTCCAGCGCTCGCTGTTCGCGGAGAGCGTCCAGCTCGTCGCCGACGCGCTGGACGTGCGGCTGGACGAGGTCGAGGAGAGCGACGACTTCGAGCTGGCGACGAGCGAGTTCGAGATCGCGGCCGGCACGGTCAGGGAGGGCACGGTGTGCGCCTCGCGCTGGGTCTTCTCCGGGCTGGTGCGGGGGCGGCCGTTCATGACGATCGAGGTGGTCTACAAGGCCGACGCGGCGCAGGTGCCGCGCTGGCCCGACCCGGGGTTCGTCCTGCACATCGAGGGGGTGCCGCACATGACGCTGTCGGTGGACGAGGTCTCCCACGGCCCGGCCGCCGCCGCGGCGCACGCCATCAACGCCATCCCGGCGGTCTGCGCCGCCCCTCCGGGCATCCGCACCCTGCTCGACCTGCCGTTCGCCACCGGCCGCGGCCGGGTCCGCCTGCGCTGAGGGCCTCACACGCGGTACCCGTGCGCCCGTACGGGGAGGGCCGTACGGGCGCCGGGTGTCGAGGGGCGCCGCTCAGGAGCGGGGCTGGAGGCGTCCGCGCTCCCAGGCGGCGATCTGGGGCGCCACCTGGTCGGCCCAGCGGCCGATCGGCTCCTCGCCGGGCAACTCCGGCTCCAGCAGCGCGAGGCCCGGCGTCGGGACGAACGCCCCCAGCTCCACCAGCAGCGGCCGGAAGTGGACCTCCACGGCGAGCGCGTGCCGGGGATGCCCCATGACGAGCACGGGCAGCGCGGCCGTGCCCGCCAGCGCGTTCGGCGGCAACCGGTCGAGGAACGCCTTGAGCAGCCCCGTGTACGTCGCCTTGTAGGTCGGGCTGGCCAGCACCGCGACCGGCGCCCTGCTCAGCAGCTCGACGGCCTCCTCCACGCCGGCGTGCGTGCCGGGGGCGAGCAGGTGGGGCGCCAGGGCAGCCAGGTCGACGACCTCTCCGGGCCCGTCGTACCCGAGCCGGGCGGCGACGGCCTCGGCGGCGGCGACCGCCGCGCCGTACGTTCTGGACGCGGCACGCGGGTTGCCGACGACGGTGACGATCACGTGGCCCTCCGGGGGACAAGGCGAGCGGGGTCAGGCAACGGCGACCTCCCGCCGGGAGGACAGGGGAGCCTGCCGCATGCGTGCGACGCTACACAGCCCCGCCCTCCATAGCAACTATTCCTACTTGATTTGAAGGAAATTCACGGGGCGGCCGGGTGCCAGCGGTCCGGTTCGCCGGGAACGCGGGTGATCCTCCCCCGCTCGGCCAGCCAGACCAGGTGCGCCAGGGTCTCGTTGGTGGCCGCGCGGCGGGAGAACGCCTGGAACGTCTCCCACGCCCGCGACCAGGTCAGCCGGGTGGCCACCTCCCAGCACGTGATGCCGCCGGTGGCCCCGCCGCTGACCGTGCCGACGACCCGTTCGACCTCCTCCAGCCGCTCCTCGTGGTGCGCCGTCACATAGTCCACCCGCCCGGTCAGATCGCGGAAGCGGTACTCGTGCGCCGGCAGCACCTCCTCCACCTCCAGCTTGCGCACGGCGGCCAGCGAGTCGAGGTAGTCGGCCAGCGGGTTCGGCCGCGACTGCGGATGCACGGCGACGATCGGGGTGATCTTGGCCAGCACGTGGTCCCCGGAGAACAGCACCCCGCGCGACGGCGAGACGAAGCACAGGTGGCCGGGCGAGTGTCCGGGGGTCCACAGCGCGCGCAGGTCCCAGCCGGGCAGGTCCAGCCGGTCGCCGTCCTCCACCAGCCGGTCCGGGCGCACCGCCGACACCAGATGCCTGATGGACATCGACGCGCCGGCCAGCTCGTCCACGGTCTCGCGGGGCACGCCGCAGCGGGCGAGCATCTCCCGCTCCCGGCGCACGAGCGAGTCGACGGCCTCGTCGTCGTAGCGCTCACGGATGAGGGCGGCGTCGGCCGGGTGCAGCCCGATCCACGCGCCGGACGCCTCCCTGACCCGCCCGGCCAGGCCGTAGTGGTCGGGATGGATGTGGGTGACGAGCACCGCCTTCACGTCCGTGATCGCGTAGCCGGCCACGCCGAGCCCCGCCACCAGCGCCTCGTACGCCTCGTCGGTGTTCCATCCCGCGTCCACGACGGCGACCCCGTCCGGCAGCTCCAGGACGTAGACCAGCACGTACCGCAGGGGGTTGACCGGGATCGGCACCGGCACGGACCACAGCCCGGGCCGCACGCGCTCGACCTCCGGGAGCGCGCCGCGCAGCCACGCGTCGTGCTGGGCCGGACTGGATGGGGTCACCACGAACTTCGCCATGACGCTGATTGTCCAGGTATTTCCGAACCATGTTCTACTGGGGGGATGAAGCTGGAACGCGAGACCACCGGCGACGGACGCTTCGCCCGCCAGCCGAACCGCTTCACCGACCGCCTCGGCCCGCCCGAGCCCGGCAGGTACCGGCTCTACGCCTCCTACGCCTGCCCGTGGGCCCAGCGGGTGCTCATCGTCCGCCGGCTTCTCGGCCTGGAGGACCTGCTCGACGTGACGATCGTCGACCCGATCCGCGACGAGAAGGGCTGGCGCGTCCCGGGCGGCGACCCCGAGTACCTGTCGGAGCTGTACCTGGCCACCGACCCGGACTACACGGGCCGCTACACCGTCCCCGCCGTCTGGGACACCGTCGAGCGGCGCATCGTCACCAACGACTTCCCCCGGATCACGCTCGACCTGGAGACGACCTGGTCCACCACGCCGGACCTGTACCCCGAACGGCTGCGCCCGGACATCGACGCGCTGAACGACCGGATCTACCACGGCCTCAACAACGCGGTCTACGAGGCGGGCTTCGCCCGGTCGCAGGACGCCTACGAGGAGGCCGTGGCACGCGTCTTCACGACGCTCGACGAGCTGGAGGAACGGCTCGCGAAGGGTTCGCCGTACCTGTTCGGCGACGCGCCGACCGAGAGCGACGTACGGCTCTACCCGACGCTGGCCAGGTTCGACGCCGTCTACCACGCCCACTTCAAGTGCTCGGTGCGGCGGCTGGTCGACTACCCGGCGCTGTGGTCGTACGCCCGCAGGCTGTACGCCGTTCCCGCCTTCGGCGAGACGACGGACTTCGACCACATCAAGCGCCACTACTACATGACGCAGACGAACATCAACCCGAGCCGGATCGTCCCGGTCGGTCCCGCGATCGACTGGAGCCTCTGACGGCGTCAGGCCGAGGCGGCGCGCTCCGGCTCGGCCGCCGCCACCCCGCCCGGCCGGAGCGCGGGTATCCGGGCGAACAGCAGCGCCGAGGCGGCCATCAGCGCGGCGGTCAGCACCCACGCGACCCCTGTCCCGGCCGCGGTGGCCAGCACGCCGAGGCCCACGTTCGACATCGCGCCGCCGGCCTGGAGGGCCAGGGAGCTCGTGGAGGCGACCGTGGTGCGCTCCGCCGCGGTGACCGCGCGGTGGGTCATCTCCAGGCACAGCATGCTCGTGACGGCGAGGCCCGCGTACATGCCGACGTACGCCGCGCCCGCGGCCGCCAGCGCGGCGGGGCCGCCCGCCTCGGCGGTGG
>NZ_JBEXDT010000064.1:0-12288 GCF_040605905.1 Nonomuraea sp. NPDC005501
GTGGCCGTGGCCGGCGGGCCGGTCGCCGAGCTCCTGCGCGCCCACCCGGGCGCGTGCGACGCGGTGGCGTCGCTCCTCGGCTGCGAGGGCGGCTGGCTGACGGAGGAGCCGGCCGCGCACGCCGAGGCCGTCGCCCTGCTGGCCCGCCACCCGGAGACGGCGCTCGCGGTGGCCGGTCTGGTGGCGCCCACGGGGTAGGGGTGCCGGAGAAAGGTGGGGTGCCCGAGAAGGAGGACGGCCCATGCAGACATTCCTCCCTTATCCCGACTTCGCGGGGTGCGCCGAGGTCCTCGACCCCCGGCGCCTCGGGAAGCAGCGGGTCGAGGCCCTGCAGATCCTGCGCGCCCTCACCGTCCCCGGGTACGGCTGGCGCCACCACCCGGCGGTGCGCATGTGGGCCGGCTACGAGGAGGCTCTGGCCAGGTACGGCCTGGAGGTGTGCGGCCGGTGGTGCGACCTCGGCCGCCAGGACACCTGCGCCGGCACGATCACCCGTGAGGTGGCCCAGCACTGCGGCCACCGCGTGGTGCGCGCCCAGCCGGACCTGGAGACGCACGGCGAGCTGCCGCCGTGGCTCGGCGACGCCGCCCTGCACCTCAGCCACCGCTCGGCCCTGCTGCGCAAGGATCCCGCCTTCTACGTCCCCCTCTTCGGCCCCGAGCCGGACGACCTGCCCTACGTCTGGCCGCCGTCCGACCGGCCGCCGTCGTGCCTGCCGGGCAGCACGTTCGCCTGACCCGGGTCCGCGGCCGCGAGCGGCCGGGACCCGGGCGGGCACGGCAGGTCAGGCGGCGAGCAGGCGGTCGCCGACCCACCCGTCCGGCGCGCAGCCGGGCGGGATCGCGAAGACCGCCGAGCCGATCGGCGTGACCCACGCGTTCAGCAGGTCGCCCTCCGCCACCCGCCGCTGCACGGGCACGAACTGCCGGTCGATGTCCGCCTGGTACGACACGAAGATCAACCCCGACTCCGAGGCCCCGTCGCGACCCACCGCCTCGTCGTAGTTGTAGGGCCGTCGCAGGATCCGCTGCCCCGGCTCGGTGGCCCGGGCCCGCCTGATGTGCGCGAACTCCGGGATGACCGGGAACCCGAGCTGGTTGAGCCGGTTGAAGTCGGGCTCGTCCCGCTCGGCCTGGCCGGTGAGCGGGGCGCCCGTGTCGAGCCGGCGGCCGATCGCGAACTCCCGCGCCGACCGGTCCGCCGCGTCCCACTTCTCAAGCCTCATCCGGATCCGGCGCAGCACCATCGTCGTACCGCCGCGCATCCCCTCGGGCCCGTCGCCGATCCACACGGACCGGTCGAGGTCCGAGGGGTTGACCGTGCCGTCGAGCTGGCCCATGAGGTTGCGCTGCGTCGTGCCGGCCGCCTGCGTGCCCGCGGCGCGCCGGAAGCCGCGCTGGCTCCACCGCACCCGCGCGAAGGCCCGCGCGTCCTTGACGATCATCCGCAGCGCGTGCGCCACCGTCATCGGGTCGTCGGCGCAGACCTGCACGAGCAGGTCGCCGCCGCTCCACCGGTCCTCCAGCTCGTCGGTCTCGAACGCGGGCAGCTCCCGCACCGGCGACGTCACGCCCGCCGCCGCGAACAGGCCCGGCCCGAACCCGAACGTGATCGTCATCCGGGCGGGGGCGACGGCCAGTTCGGGCTCGGTGTCGGCGAGGGCCGGCCGTCCCTGGGTGAGCCGGCGGGCGTCGTCGGTGAGGAGCTGCATCAGCCGGACGATCGCCTCCTTGCCGGTGCCGGGCAGCAGGTCGAGCCCGAGGAAGACGGCGTGCGCCTGCGGGGTCGTCGCGACGCCGGCCTGGTGCTCGCCGTGGAACGGCTCCACCCCGTCGCCCGTTCCCGGGACGGCTGGTGCGGCTCTCACAGGTACGGCCGTGGCTCCCCCGGCCACCACCGGGAGCGCGACCCCGCCCGCCAGCAGCCTCCGGCGGCTGATCGCGGCGCCCATCAGTGCCCCGTCCCCGGCTGGTAGTCCTCCTTGCCGCCGGCGAAGTCCTTGCCGACGGCCGTGAACTCCAGCGGCGAGCCGCCCTTCACCGTGAGCGTGAACGGCACCCGCACGCCCGGCTTCACCTCTTCGGTGACGTCCATGAGCATGATGTGGTCACCGCCGGGCCGCAGCTCGTGCGTGCCGCCCGCGGGCACCACGATGCCGCCCTCCTTCGGCCGCATGATCATCTTGCCGCCGGACTCCACGACCTCGTGCAGCTCCACCTTCTTCGACAGGGGCGTGCTGCCGGCGACGATGGTGATGTCGGCGCCGGTCGGGTTGACCAGGGTGCCGAACGCGGCCGTCATCCCCTTCTTCGTGGTCTTGACCCACGGGTCGGTGATGGTGAGGACGGCGGTCTTGTCGGCGGCGGTGCCGGCGGTAGGGCTCGTCCGGGCGGCGCCGGTGGTGGACTCGGTGGCCTCCTGGCCACCACACGCGGTCAGCACGCAGACGGCGGTGACGAGCACCAGAACATGACGGGAGAACATGGGAAACGCCTTTCTCCACCCGGGTACGGGCATGCCGAACATGCGCACGTCCCAGCTGCGGTTGTCGAAAAGAGGGGAGATGTCAGAACAAATCGACAACCATCGGCGGACCCCGCCGGCTCACCGCGTACCGCAGCACGGCCCCGCGCAACACCACCGGCCGGGCCGTACGAACCATGACGAACGGCGTCCAGAACACGGGCAGCCGCACGAGCAGCAGCCGCACCGCCAGCCGGCGCAGCAACGCCCAGAACAACGCCTCGCCCCGGGCCAGCCACAGCCCGGTCAGCAGCGTCGCCCACCCGTGCGCGACGAGCATGCCGAGCCCCGGCACCAGCCCCGCGTGGGCGTCCGCCGGCATCTCGACCGGCGAGGCGGCATGGGCCAGCGAGAACACCACGTGCAGCACGGCCTGCGCCCCGCCG
This sequence comes from Nonomuraea sp. NPDC005501, assembly GCF_040605905.1. Classification (NCBI taxonomy): domain Bacteria; kingdom Bacillati; phylum Actinomycetota; class Actinomycetes; order Streptosporangiales; family Streptosporangiaceae; genus Nonomuraea; species Nonomuraea sp. NPDC005501. The sequence goes on from NZ_JBEXDT010000064.1 coordinate 2,910, forward strand.
AGCAGCGGCAGGATCGCCCGCGCCGCCCGCTCACGCCCGGACAGCGGACACGCCGCCGCGAACACCCCGCCCAGCGCCCCGGCCACCATGCCCGGAGCCACGCTTCCCCCGCCGAACGCGTGCGCCCCCCAGCCCAGCCCGACACACACCACGGCGAACACCGCGGCACGCACGAGCCGGAACGGAACCGAGGCGGGAGACACAGACGGGATCATCCCACGCGCACCCCACGCCCGGTGATCCGCACGTTCAAGGGGCGACATTGCCCGGTCAAGACCCTCCTACACAAGGACCTACCCGGGCATAATGGCGGCCGATGCCGATACATCATGAGCCGATGCGCGAAGAGCCGATGCTCCATGAGCTGACAAATCATGAGCACATGCATCATGAGCCGATTAATGCGGACTTGTCGGCTTTCGCGGCCACCATGGCCCCCGTCGTCAACGCGGTCCACGTCAACGTCCACGCCGCGGCCCGCCGGCAGCGCGACGACCACGCCGAGGCGTGCGGCCTGACCCCCGGCCTCCTCATCGACCTGCGGTACGTGCTCCCCGCGCGCCCGCTCACCCGCCGCGACCTGTCCGTCGTCTACCGGTACGGCACCGCCGCCGAGCTGGACGCCGAGATCGCGGCCCAGCTCCGCCAGGGCACGCTGGCCGAGGACGCCGACGGCCTCCTGCGGCTCACCGACGCCGGTCGGTCCTACCTCCGCGGCCTGTACGAGGTCCACGCCGCCGCCACCCGCCGCCTCTGGGACGCCTACGACGTGCCGGCCGTGGCCGCCCTGCTGGGCGAGGTCATGGCGCGGGCCGAGGCCGAGCCGGGTGGCGCGTTCGCGGTGATGGCGCCGCCGTACGAGCCCGAGGGGACGCCGCCCGGCCTGCTGCTGTTCAACCGCGTCGCCGCGCTGCGCTACCACCGGGCCGACGCCCACGCCGCCGCCTGGCACGCCGCCGGGCTGACGGCGGACACGGTCGTCGAGCTGGGCTGCGGTCCGCTGCGTGACCGGATCGAGGAGGACACCAACCGGCGCGCCGCCCAGCCGTACGCCGCGCTCACCGGCCACGAGCGCGAGACCCTGTTCGAAGGGCTGCTCGCACTCATCTGACCTCTCGCGAAGGGACTTGCCGTCATTCCGCCCCCGCACGCTACGCCCCGGGGCAGCGAGGGACTCCGCAGTTCGCAAAGTGCCACCTTCAGGTAACCAGCGGCAAGGAGCAATATGGTCGAGTACCCCTTCGAGGAGGGTGCCGTGGATCATGACCTGCCCGGTGGGCCGAGGCTGATCGTGGGGATCGACGAGACCCCGGCCTCGCGCTGGGCCCTGGCCTGGGCCATCGGGGCCGCCCGGCTGCACCGGATGACCCTGGTCGCCGTGCACGTCAGCCGGGCGCCGGTCCACCCGTTCCCCGAGGCGCTGCCGGTGCAGCAGGCGCTGCGGTCCGGGGAGGAGGCGCGCTGCGCCGAGGTCGTCGGGGGGGTGTTCGAGGATGTGGCGGGCGGAATGCCCGAGGACCTCACCACGGCCGTCGTCGGCCGGGTCGGCGACCCCGGCTACCACCTCGTGGACCTGGCCCGCGAGGGCGACCTGCTGGTGCTCGGGCGCAGCCGGCGCGGCCTGCTCAGCCGCATGCTCCTGCCGTCCACCAGCATGTACTGCGCGCGGCACGCCAGGACGACGGTCGTCATCGTGCAGCAGCCGTCGCCGCCGGACGACCCGGAGCTGACGGGGGAGCGGGCCAGACGCTTCTGGACCCGCAAGCACTTCTAGCCCTGAGTTCTAGCGCAGGGACTCGTCGAGGAGGCGAAGACCCGCGGGGAGGTCCGGCTGCCGGATCGCGCCGTAGCCGAGCACCAGCCCGGGCAGCGCCGGGGTCTCGCCGCAGTACGCGTCGAGCCGCTCCACGGCCAGCCCGGGCGCCGGCCGTACGGACACGCCCGGGGCCAGCCGGGCGCAGAGGTGCAGGCCCGCGACCGACGGCACCACGCGCAGCCGCTCGTCGCGCTCCAGCGCGGCGGTGATCAGCGCGCGCCGGGCCGCGTACTCGCGGGTCGCCTTCCTGATGTGCCGGGCCAGCAGCCCCTCGTCGATGAACCGGGCCAGCGCGGCCTGTGTCGGCAGCGAGCCGTGCCAGTCGGTGAGCTGCTTGGCCGCGCGCAGCGCGGGCGCCAGTGAAGCCGGCGCGACCAGGAAGCCCAGCCGCAGCGCCGGGAGCAGCGTCTTGGAGAACGAGCCCACGTACACCACCCGGCCGGCACGGTCCAGGCTCTGCAGCGGCTCCAGAGGGCGATCCCCGAAGCGGAACTCGCTGTCGTAGTCGTCCTCGATCACCACGGCCCGGCGCCGTTCCGCCCACGCCAGCAGCGCCGCCCGCCGCGCCAGCGACATCGGCGTGCCCAGCGGGAACTGGTGGGACGGCGTCACGTACACGAGCCGGACCCCGCCCGGGATGGCGGACACGTCGATGCCCTCGCCGTCCACCGGCACGCCCACGACCCGCGCGCCGAGCGAGCGGAACAGCAGCCGGGCCGGCGGGTACCCCGGCTCCTCCACCGCCACGCACGCGCCCGGCTCGATCAGGACCCGCCCGACGAGGTCGAGCGCCTGCTGCGCACCGCTGGTGATGAGCACGTCGTCCGCGCCGGCCCGTACGGAACGGCTGACGCCGACGTGCCGGGAGATCGCCTCCCTGAGCCCCTCATGCCCCGCCGGGTCGCCGTAGCCGGCCGTGAAGGCGCTCACGCGCAGCTCCCTGGCCACCAGCCTGCGCCAGCTCTCCATCGGGAACAGCCGGGGATCCGGCACACCGGCCCGGAAGTCGTACCGGGCCGGGGACACGGGTGCCGCGGCGGGCGGCATCGACCGCCACAGGGCACGCGGCCGCACCACGCCCCGCGGCGCGGCGCGCCCCCGCACCGGCTCCGCCGACACGAACGTGCCCGCCCCCGCCCGCCCCACGAGGAACCCGTCGGCGACGAGCCGGTCGTAGGCCACCGCGACGGTGTTGCGCGAGATCTCCAGGCGCCGCGCCAGCTCCCGCGTCGGCGGCAGCCGCTCACCCGACCGCAGCCGGCCGTCGAGGATCGCCTCCAGCAGCTGCCGGTAGACCTGTGCGGCCAGGTCACCCCGGCCGGTCAGCGTCACGTGGACGTCCATGCTTGGCCCAATCAGTTCACCGGAAATTGGAGCTTACACCGGGACAAGCCGCTCCCTAGGCTCGGTGTCATGACAGAACGCATAAACGTCGGTGCCCTCGCCGGAGAGGCGTACCGCGCGATGGCCGGACTCGACCGATTCGTCAAGGACAGCACCCTGCCCGCGCCGCTGCTGGAGCTCGTCCGGCTGCGGGCCAGCCAGATCAACGGATGCGTGTACTGCGTGGACATGCACAGCTCCGACGCCAAGCAGGCGGGGGAGAGCGACGCCCGGCTGCACGCCGTCGCCGTGTGGCGCGAGGCGCCCTTCTTCACCGACCAGGAACGGGCCGCGCTCGCCCTCACCGAGGCCGCCACCCGCCTGTCCACGCACGACGTCACCGACGAGATCTGGGACGAGGCGGCCAGGCACTTCGACGAGCGGCAGCTCGCGGCCCTGGTGGTGGCCGTGGCCACGATCAACGCCTGGAACCGCATGGGCGTGGCCACCCGCATGACCCCCGAGTCGTACAAGGGCTGACCGGTGGGAAACGACCTCAGGACCCTGACCGCCGCCCAGCTCGTGGCCTCGACGGGCGACGGCGCGTACCTCGTCACCTCGGCGCTGTACTTCACCGGCGTCGTCGGCATGTCGTCCGCGCAGGTCGGCGTCGGGCTGACGCTCGGCTGGGCCGTCGGCGCGCTCGCCGGGGTTCCGCTCGGCCACCTGGCCGACCGGCGCGGCCCGCGCGGCGTCGCCGTGCTGCTCGCCCTCGCCACCGCCGCGGCGGTCGCCTCGTACGTCCTGGTCCGGTCGTTCCCGCCGTTCGTCCTCGTCGCCTGCGCCTACGGGACCGCGCAGACCGGCCTGTCCGCCGCCCGCCAGGCCCTGCTCGCCGGACTGGTCGAGCCCGCGCACCGGACCCGCGTCCGGGCCGCGCTCCAGTCGGCGCAGAACGGGGGACTCGCCGTCGGAGCCGCGCTGGGCGGCCTGGCCCTGCACCTGAACTCCCGCGAGGCGTACCTGGCGGTGCTGGCCGTGGACGCGGCCTGCTTCCTGGGCGCCGCCCTGGTGCTGCTCCGGCTGCCCGCCGTGCCGCCGGCGCCGGTGACCGCCGGTCCCCGGCTGGCGGTGCTGCGCGACCGGCCGTACGCGCTGGTCACGCTGATCAACACGGTCATGCTGCTGTACATGCCGATGCTCAGCCTGATCGTCCCGCTGTGGATCGCCCAGCGCACCGCGGCCCCCACCTGGACGGTGTCCGCGCTCCTGCTGCTCAACACGGCGGGGGTCGTGCTGTTCCAGGTCCGCGTCGCCCGCCGGGTCCGCGGCCTCGCCGACGCCTCCTCCTCGGTACGGCGGGCGGGGCTGGTCATGCTGGCGGCCTGCGGGGTGTTCGCGCTGTCGTCGGCCGGCTCGTCGCCCTGGCTGGCCGGCGCCGTGCTGCTGGCCGGGGTGGCGCTCCAGGTGGTGGGCGAGCTGCTCCTGGCCTCGGGAGCCTGGGAGATCAGCTTCACCCTGGCTCCGGACGACAAGCAGGGGCAGTACCAGGGGTTCTTCGGCACGGGGACGGCCATGGCCCGCATGCTGGGGCCCGCGCTGCTGACCACGCTGGTCATGGGATGGGGGACGGTGGGGTGGCTGGTGCTGGGGCTGATGTTCCTCGGGGCGGGCGTGGCGATGCCGCCGGCCGTACGATGGGCTAGGCGCGGCATGGCCGTCACTCCGGTGTCGTCCCAGGCTGTTGAATCGTGAGAACAACCCCGCGCGCCTTGCCCCGCATGATCAGATCGTTGTCCAAGATGGACGGGTAAGGCGGGTCTCACCTGCGTCAGCCTTGCCATGCTTTGCACATTCCGTACATCTGGTTCGTGCGCGAAACAAGGACCGCAGCGAACCCTTGCTAGGCTGCATGTCAACCGTTGGGTCTCACCCCGGCAGGTGAGGCCGTCGAAGAAGTGGGGTCACACCGTGAAGAAGCTGCTTGTTCTGGCGCTGGTCGCCCTTGGGGGGTTGCTGATCTGGCGCAAGGTGCAGGCTGACCGCGCCGAGCTCGATCTCTGGACCGAGGCCACCGGCAGCGAGAACTAACCGACCTGGCGAGGCGATGAGTGACGTCGTCCCCATCCAGCTGGCGTGCCTCGACCTGGCAGGCACAACAGTCGGTGACATCGCCATGGTGGAGCGCGCCTTCGCCGAGGCGATAGCCACACAGGGCATCGTCCCCGGGACCGGAGCGTACGCGCGTGCCATGGTGCACGTGCACCGGTCCCGGGGCTGCCCCAAGATCGATGTCTTCCGTGGGATCTTCCCCGACAACGAAGCCCAGGCGCAGGCCGCCAACCTGACCTTCGAGCGCTCCTACGAGGGCGCCCTGGAACGGGCCGGCCTCGTCCCCATGCCCGGAGTCATCGAGGTCCTGGACAAGCTGCGCGGCTCCGGCCTCCGGCTCGCCCTCATCACAGGCTTCAGCCGCACCACCCTGAGCCGCGTCCTCAGCGTGCTCGGCTGGGACGACAAGATCGACCTCGCCATCTCCCCCGAGGACGCCGGCGGCCGCGGCCGCCCCTGGCCCGACATGATCCTGCACGCCGTGCTCCGGCTCGGCATCGAGGACGTACGCGCGGTCGCCGTCATCGGCGACTCCGAAAGCGACATGCTTGCGGGCCGCCGCGCGGGCGCCTCGATCGTGGCGGGCGTCATGACGGGCGTCCACAGCCGCGAACGCCTCCTCAAGGGCGGTGCCACCCACATCCTCGACACGATCGCCGACTTCCCCAGCCTGGTGCTCAGCGACGACCTGCCCCCGCACCAGATGGGCACGCCGGGCCGGTAAGCTATCTTCGTCTGAAGGGGCCTTAGCTCAGCTGGCAGAGCGCCTGCTTTGCAAGCAGGATGTCAGGAGTTCGAATCTCCTAGGCTCCACCGCAGGTGAAAGGCCACTTCCTATGATCGGGAAGTGGCCTTTTCGATCTTGTACAGCTGCTAAGTACAGCTACGGCGCCGATCGTCGTCCAACCCTCGCGGGACTCCTAAGGTCCGAAAAGCTGTAGCCCTGTGAGGCGCATTGGGCTCGACGTAGGCCGCGACTCAGTTCGAGACAGAGCCCAACCCGCCTCTTGCGCCATCGGATGTGACGCGTCACATGTTGGCCGGGGCACTCCGCTCACTCACCTCATGCCCAATCAGTCACCTCAGGGGAGGTCCGGAAGAGGTGGCCGATGGGCCTGTATCTTGCTGAAGTGGCTGCTGATGCGTTGTTCAATGTCGGGTCGTCATCCCTGCCGCTGCCGGCCGAGGGGACGGTCGAACATGGGGAGGTGTTCACTCGTCGCTGGGTTGTCGATCTGATTCTCGATCTTGTGGGTTACACAACCGACCGAGAGCTATGGAACCTACGAGTCAGTGAGCCTGCATGCGGTGAGGGCGCCTTCCTTGGCCCGATCATAGAGCGCCTGTCCGCCTCCTGCCGCGCGGCGAATCGATCACTGCTGGATGCCCAGGACGCAGTAGAGGCATTCGATCTTCTAGGCCGAAATGTCGCACACACGCGCAGTCTTCTATGTCGGCAACTAGAGGGCGACGGTTGGCCAACCGATGAAGTAGCGAAAGTAGTGCACGGTTGGGTGCAACAAGGCGACTACCTGCTTACGTCACCGGGTCAGCATCAGCACGCAGATTTCGTAGTCGGTAACCCGCCGTATATCCGACTAGAGGATGTTCCAGACGAGAGGATGGCGGCTTATAGATCTACGTGTTCGACAATGGGTGGCCGCGCGGATGTCTATGTCGGTTTTTATGAGCTCGGACTACGGAGCCTTAAGCCAGGCGGCAAGCTCGGGTTCATTTGTGCTGACCGGTGGATGAGAAATCAATATGGGCGAGGTCTACGGCAGATGGTGAGCCGCAGCTTCAGTATGGACTTCGTACTAACCATGCATGATGTGGACGCCTTCCACGATCAGGTCTCGGCTTATCCAGCCATCACCATCATTAGTAATCGGCCTCAAGGTAAGGCGATCGCTGCGGATACCAGGCGGGGGTTCGGTCAAGAGCAGGCATCGGAACTGTTGGGATGGAGCACGGGAGGTGAAGGCGATCGTGTGGATGCGTCAAATTACCATGCCGCTCGGCTGCCGCACTGGTTTCCCGGTGAGGATTCATGGCCTGCTGCATCCCCTGCACGACTAGCGATTCTTGAACAGCTCAGCGACCGCTTTCGCACACTCGAAGATCAAGTTACGGGAACTCGGGTCGGCATAGGCGTAGCGACTGGCGCAGATAAGGTGTTCATCACAGACCAGTCCGATCTCGTAGAACCCGACCGGCTTCTCCCGCTAGCTATGGTCCGAGATACTCGAAGTGGAATGCTGACATGGAGCGGCAGCTACCTAGTGGACCCCTGGAACGATGCTGGTCAGCTTGTCGACCTCGATGACTACCCGCGTCTGCGCTCCTACTTCCGCCGGAACAGCCAGGCCTTGCGCGGCCGACACATCGCCAAGAACAACCCAGACCGCTGGTATAAGACCATCGACAAGGTCGACCACCGCCTCACCGCTCGGCCTAAGCTGCTGTTTCCGGACATGAAGCTCACGATCCATCCTGTCCTGGACGATGGTGGGCACTACCCGCACCACAACCTGTACTTCGTGATCTCCGATGTGTGGGATCTGAGAGTGCTTGGCGGACTGCTGCTGTCCAAGGTCGCTGAGGCTTTCGTCGAAGCCTATGCCGTGAAGATGCGGGGAGGCACCTTGCGGTTCCAGGCTCAATACCTGCGGAAGATCCGCGTTCCCGATCCAGCCGACATCGATGCGGAGACTAGTCAGGCGCTGGCGGATGCGTTCGAGCGTCGGGACGTTCAGGCAGCTACGCAGGCTGCTCTACGCGCCTATGGTCTAGCGGAGCTGCCCGAGTGAAGGTGGCCTGCACTGGTGCCACTTCTGTCCGTATCCGCGCAAGTTCTGGCGTTTTCCCTCCTTCGGGGCGCGCATGCGGCAGATTGATCTATGTGACCCCCACCTTCGATGACTACGACACAGCGATCAGGGCCTTCTGGGCAGGGCGTGACCTTCAGGCCCAGAGACAGGCGGAGTCAGGCAAGATCGATGCTGGAACACGCGGACAAGTCACTGGCGGCCAGCACCTAGGTGCCCTACAAGATCTGATCGCTGAGCAGTTCGCGCCGCTTGAGAAGCTGGGTGCGAAGGTTCGTAGGACCGGAATCATTCCGCTGCCAGGCTACTATCGCCGGGCGAAGAATTGGGACATTGTGGTGACCTATAAGGAAATGCTGGTCGCCGCCATCGAATGCAAATCTCAATCCGGCTCCTTCGGCAATAACTCTAACAACCGAATAGAAGAAGCGATAGGAACGGCAGTCGACCTATGGCGCGCGTATGAGGCGGGTGCGGTCGGAACCGTACGGCCATGGCTCGGATTCGTCTTCGTCCTGGAACATTGTGAGGGTTCGACCCAACCCGTGCGCGACAGCGGCAAACCTCTCTATCCCATCGACCCAGAGTTCAACGCTTCCTCTTACACCACTCGCTATCAGCTGCTATTCCAGCGCCTCGTTCGTGAACGCCTCTACGATGCAGCCTGCCTCATCAGCACGGAGAAAGGCCAGGGCATCTTCGGTGAGCCTCTCGCCGATGTATCGACTCATAACCTCACGGCCGCAATCAGCGGACGTGTCGCCTACATGCAAGGACTCATTCAGTAGCAGGTGGCGATGACGGTAATACCTACTCCGTCTAAGTAGCGAGGTCATTCCCGAGTAGGGAACGGCCTCGCTGAATTTCGGTGACGATGGACTCCGTTGCGACTCCAACTGCTCACCGAGCTTTTTGAGTGCCTTGCGCGTGTCTGCGGATGAGACTTCGCTGTACACGTTCATGGTCACGGCGATCTTTGAGTGGCGAAGGATCTGCATGGCCACGCGGGGGTGTACGTCGAGGGCGACGAGCAAGGATGCGCAGGTCTTGCGGGTGGCGTGGACGTGGACCCTGCGCACTTCGGCCTTGTCGCAGGCGTTCGCGAAGCTGCGGCGGAAGTTGGACGGCTCGACCGGCCGGCCGCTGGCGGTGGTGAAGACGAGGCCGGTCTCGTGCCAGTTCTCACCTGCTGCTTCGCGGGCGGTGTCGCGTGCCCGTTGACGGGCACGGAGCGCGGTCGTGACGATCTCGGGGAAGGGAAGGGAAGGGAAGGGAAGGGAAGGGAAGGGAAGGGAAGCGT